>NZ_JAGGLG010000026.1 GCF_017874315.1 Symbiobacterium terraclitae
TCCATTGTAACAGAAGGGCGGCTTCTTTTGTATTTAGACAAAAAGAAAAGGGGGCTGTCCCTAAGTCATCCTCGATGACTTTTGGGACAGCCCCTCAGGTTGTATAGAAAGCTTCCTCGGTGCTGGTGGAGACGCGAAGGGCGCCGGCTGCACGTGCGCTGCAGTACCAGCTGGCGTCCATGAACCGCCGCCAGCCTGCAGACGCTGCTCGACTGCGACCGACCGAAAATAGGCTCCAGGAAATATGGGGAGATTTTCCCTGTGTTTTTCACGAAATGCAGGGAAATCTTCCCGTTATCGCGCCGTCTGGGAGGCACCGCGCAGCCTCTAACCGGGTGAAGCCCCCCGTGTAGAGGCGTTTTCGACAGAAGGTGGCAGTGTTCGACTTGAAGTTCGCCGGGGCCAAATCTACATAACGTGAATATAGGGAAATTCTCCCTGCATCTCGTGAAAAACAGCGGTCAGATTTCCCCATATTTCTCCGGCTAGCAATAACCCGGCAACTGCGGGTGCCGGCGAGCGCGCACCAGGGTCTCGTCTACATCCTGCGCCCGCGGCGGTCTCGCCCCGGGCCAGAGTGCCTTTGTGGTGCGATACTGCGCGGCAGCCGAACCGCCCCCGATGAGCCACCCGGCCGCAGCGTGCCGCAGCCGAACCGCCCCCGATGAGCCACCGGACCGCCGTTGTGCGGCAGCCGAACCGCCCCCGATAAGACGCCGGACCGCCGTTGTGCGGCAGCCGAACCGCCCCCGATAAGACGCCGGACCGCCGTTGTTCGGCAACCGAACCGCCCCTGATGAGGCGCCGGACCGCCGTTGTGCGGCAGCCGAACCGCCCCCGATAAGACGCCGGACCGCCGTTGTTCGGCAACCGAACCGCCCATGATGAGGCGCCGGACCGCAGCTGTGCGGCGGCCGAACCGCCCCCGATGAGCCACCCGGCCGCAGCGTGCCGCAGCCGAACCGCCCCCGATGAGGCGCCGGACCGAAGTGTGCGGCGGCCGAACCGCCTCAGAAGAGCACCGAGCGCAGGATCGGCTTCAGCCGCCGGGCCATGCGGGCGAAGCCCAGGTCGGTGGGGTGGACGCCGTCCACATAGGCGCCTTCGGTCTCTGCATCCAGCAGCCAGGAGCCGTCCACGAAGGTGAGCTGGTCGTCGCCCTCCCGGATGGCCCGCCCGTAGGCCTCGCGGATCACCCTGGTCTGACCCAGCCGCTTCTCCCGCACCTCGGGCCGGTAGAACTCCTGAGGCAGCTCCAGCATGCTGACCATCACGATGGGGACCGTTGGATGTGCCTCCCGCAGGATGCGGTAAAACGGGTAGTAGACCTGCTCCAGCCCCTCGGCGGTCTCCACGTTACAGTGGAAGTCGAGCACGTAGCAGGCCGGGTCCAGCTCGGCCAGCAGGGCGGCCACCTCGGGCTCGCCCAGGCCGTTGCCCGAGTAGCCCTGGTTGACCACCTCCACGTTCAACAGGCGGCCGAGGGTGTTGACGTACCCGTTGCCCGGCCGGGAGGCGCAGCCGCCCTGGGTGATGGAGCTGCCGTAGAAGACCACGGGGCGGTCCAGAGCAAACGGGGACGGGGGTTCCACGCGCGCCCCGGGGCTCAGCTCGATCTGGAGAGCGGTGAGGTCGTTGTACGTGGGCAGGTAGAGGGTGAACTCCCGCATTTCGGGTGCAAGGCCTGCAAAGAGCTGGCTCTCATAGGTGGGGCTCTCACCCAGCGGCGTGGTGCTCGTCCAGTAGCGCTGCACGCCCGGGCCGCCCACGTAGAGGTCGATCCCGCTGTGGCCGGTGCGGGGCATGTTCCACATGTGCACGTGCTCCGTGTGGCTCACCCGGAGTCGCATGGAGGTCGTGTCGGAACGGAACCGGACCTGGCCGCCCGAAGGCATCCGGGCGAGCCACCAGATCTCCGGGCGCACCTGTGCCCTGGCCCGCTCCGGCAGGCGCAGGAACCTGCCCCCGTTCTCGGCCATCCAGGGCAGCCCGGCGACTTGCAGCGGCGGTTCGCTGGCGGCAATCCATGTCATGCTGGCATTCCCCCGCAGGTTAAGTCAGGGACGCGGTCACGTACCACTTCCAGGGCCGGAAGCCGACGATGCCGTAGAAGCGGACCAGCACGGTCCAGTCGATAACGGCGCTCTCGACGCCGCGGCGGCGCAGCTCGGCGATGGAGGCGGAGAGGAGGCCGAGCCCGATGCCCCGGCCCCGCTGGGCGGCTCCGACGCCTATGGGCCCCAGGCCGCCGTGGGCGCCGGGGAAGAGCGGCGCCCAGTAGATGCCCGGGCCGAAGCGGCGGGAGCGGTGGGTGTGGATGCGGGCGAAGCCGACCACCTCGCCGCCGTCCACCGCCACCATCACGTCCTCGGGGTCGCCGCCCCGGTTGAGGTGCTGCTCCATCTCCCAGGCCCAGCGGCCGGGGAACTCCCGCCACATGAAGGCGAGCACGGCCTCCTCCTCGCCGGCCCCAAGCGGGCGGTAGACCACCTCCGGCGACCGGCCGATCGCCTCCAGTGCGGCCCCGGGGTGCGCGTAGTCGGCGATCTCCCGGTTGGCCAGGTCGCAGGCCAGGGTGCCCAGGTAGGCGCCGCGGCGGGCGAACCAGTCCAGGGCCGGCCGGCACTCGAGGGGGATGCCGGGGAAGAAGTGGCCCGGGTCGCCGCCGATTCCCACCGGCTCGGTGGAGAAGCGGCGCAGGTGTTCGAGGGCGTCACGCAGTAGGGCGCTGCCCAGACCCCGCCCCTGCGCATCGGGGTCCACGACCAGGGCGGAGATCCAGCCCTTCTGGTCCGCCGGCGCGTTGCCCATGGGTGCGGTGCGGCGCTTCAGCGCGATCATGCCGACGAGCCGGTCGCCGTCCAGGACGGCCCGGCTGCCCTCGGCGTCGAAGTTGGGCTCCTCCCAGAGGTTGGCCAGGAGGAGCCCGGGGCGCATGGGGAAGTGGGCGCCCAGGGCGCGGTTCCAGAGGTCCACGGCCTGCGGCAGCAGGTCCGGGGTCAGCGGTCGGTTGTGCACGACGATCCTCCGTTCGTCCTCAGATAGGCGGTGGCGTAGAAGTTCCAGTCGCCGATTCCCTGGTGGATGCGCAGCAGCAGACGGTTCTCGCCCTGCGCCACGGGGAGCCGGTATACCTCCTGTCCGGGTGCGGAGCCCCGGAAGACCGGCACCTCCGCTACCTGCTGGCCGTTCAGCCAGAGCCGGTAGCCGTCGTCAGAGCCCAGGTGCAGGATCAGCTCGCCTGCGCCGGGGGCGGTGAACGTGCAGCGGGCGTACGCCACCGCGCGGTTGACGGGCCCGCAGAGCGGCTGCAGGTCAACGAAGCCCTGGGGACCCGCGGTCTCGGCGACCTTCCACGGGAGGAACTCTCCGGGGACCGCGTTTGAACCCTCAACGGCGTCAGGCGCCTTCCCGGTGGGCTCTGGCGCATCCCCGACGGGCTCCGGCGCCTGCCCGGCGGGCTCCGGCGGGAACCGCCGGGTCATGAGCGCCTCTGGCGCGTCGGGGAAGTAGGGGCCGGAGACCTCCCAGGGGCCCAGCGCCACCGGGATCTCCGGATGGACCTCCACGGCGAAGGGCTGGGTCAGCAGCCGGCGGCGCCGGCCCTCCAGCTCCGCCGCAACCGCCTGCAGGGCGGCGGCCCCGGCCGGGTTCCGGGCTTCGTCCCAGCCCAGGGGGCCGCAGGTGCGCCACGCGGCGCGCTCCACCTGCCACAGGGCCTGGCTCAGGGCCATCACCGCCCGGGCGCGGGCCCGCAGGCCGCCGCCCCGCAGCGAGACCCCTCGGCTCAGCTCGTCCGCGGTGTAGTTGCCGGCGCGCTCCCCGTCCACGTAGACCGACCAGCGCCCCGGAGCCAGGGGGGCGGCTCTGCGCCAGTCGAGCGAAGGGTCCGGCGTGCCGTCCTCCAGGAGCCCGATCCGATCGCCGAGACCCAGCTGACGGGCCGCGGCGCGGGCCATGATCAGGTGCCCCCGGGTGGCGGGGTGGATCCCGTCAGGACTGAGGCCCGGTCCCGCCGCCAGGGTGGGGTGGAAGAGGTCGACGAACCGCGCCCCCTCCCGCTCGGCAACATGCCGGCAGCGGTCGGTCAGCAGGGCGAGCGTTTCGTTGTAGCCGGCCAGGACGGGGTCGCGCGCCTCGTCCACGGCAGGCGGCGAACAGAGGACAACCCCGGCCCCGCTGGCGCGGCCCCGCCGGACCAGCCCAGTGAGGGCAGCCTCATACGCCGCCGCCAGCGCGGGGGAGGGGGGCTGGTACTGGCCGTCGTTCATGCCGAAGGCGACGAAGAGCCAGGTCGGGGCCAGGGGTGCCGCGTCGCGGTCGAACCGCGCCAGCCCGTCGGCGGCGCGGTTGGCCGCCCAGCCTCGGTTGCGGATGATCAGCGACGGCTCGTGCCACAGGAGAAGGTTCTCCAGGTAGAGGGTCCAGAGGTGCTGTTCGGTGATGCTGTCGCCGTAGAAGAGCACGCGGTCCTCAGGGCGCAGCTGCATGAGCGCATCACGCCTTCCCTGCTTGCATTGCTTCCCGTACCCGGGGACGGACGATACCCTGCCAGACGAGCCCGAGGAGCAGGTACGCACCGATGGAGAGCCAGAGGAGCGGGAAGAGGCCGCCCCGGCCTGCGACAGCGCCGCCGAGCACGGGCGCGACGAAGCCCCCCAGGCCGCTGACCGCCGAGAAGGCCGCCAGGTAGACGGGGCGGTCGGCCCGCGGGGCGATTCCGAGGTTGACGTTGAAGATGACGAGGCTCTGCAGGGCGCCGATCACCCCTTGCAGGACGGAGATCAGGTAGAGGAGCAGCACGCTGTCCGGGCCCACGGCGAACCAGCAGGCCGCCGGGACGATGCTGAGCCACGGCAGCAGCCCCAGCACGGTCTCCTCGCCGGCGCGGTCCACGAGCCGGCCGAGGCCCAGGTGGGCGGCGATGGCCGTGGCCGTCCCCACGGCCGAGAGCTGCGTGACGAGGCCGTAGTTCAGGTGGAGAACCCTGAGCATCTGCACGGTGTAGAAGGGGCTGACCATCGCGCCGGCCATGCTGAGGCCGGAGGTGAAGAGCACCGCCGCGAGGAAGGGGCGGGACCGGAACGGCAGGGCCAGGTGGCGCCAGGGGTTCCCGGGATCCCGCCGGATGTACGGTGGCTCGGGCTGCACCAGGAACGCGCCGACGTTCAGCAGGCCGGCGCCGAGGGCCACCAGGTAGAGGGTCCGGAAGCCGGACGGGCCGGGGTGCGCGTCCAGGTAGCGGCCGGCCCAGAGCACCGTCGCCATGGTGGCCACCTGCACCACAGCGTTGCGCAGGCCGAAGTACCGGCCCCGCAGGTCGGGGGCGACGGTGTCGGCCATGATCGACTGCCACGCCGGGCCGGCCAGCGAGATGCCCAGGTTGGCTGCGAAGTAGACGGCGAGGTAGGCCCACACCTGCGCACCGGAAGGCAGCAGTAGGGGGATAAAGCCCGCCAGCGCCCAGAGGGTGCGGTGGAAGAAGGCCATCCCCACCATGAAGGGTTTGCGCCGGGGAAGATGCGTGAGCACGTAGGCGGCGAACAGGGTGGAGAGGCTGGTCAGCGGCCCCAGGGCGTTCAGGAGGCCGATCTGGCCGTTGGTGGCGCCCATGTCCAGCAGAAACGCCGTGAGCAGGTTGCCGCCGATCGCGCCGGAGAAGACCGCGAACAGCGCCCCCTCGGCGACGGCGGCCTGCATGGCGAGCCGGGTCTGTGCGGGGGTGAGACCCGCCTGTGCGGGGGTGGTTCTGCCGCGCTCCGGCGTGTTACCGGCCTGTGCGGGCCCGGAGCCCGACGGTCCGGACGCGGCGCCGCAACCTGCTTGGGCGGCAACGGCCCGCGCTGGGGCGGCTTTGGCCTGCGCTGCGGTAGTGTCCACCAGCGTTGAGGAGGTGTCTCTGCGAGTCGGCGCGGGGTTGGAATCCGCTGCTGCGCCATCCGCCTGCGTCGGGACGGCGTCGGAATCCGCTGCTGCGCCGTCCGCCTGCGTCGGGGAGGCGTCTGTCTGCGTCGGGACGGCGTCGGAATCCGCTGGTGCGGCGTCGGTCGGGGACGGGCGGCTTGGGTTCGGCACGTTGCGAGGCCTCCCGGACTGTGGCGATAAGACCTTCTTCCACCGATCGCGGGAATTTCCTCCTCAACACCACTGTATAGTGGAGAATTCCTCTACTCCGTGCGACAAGGAAGCCCGCGGGCGTCGGGCCCGCGGGCGCACGGTCAGGGTCACTGCCTTCCCCTGGCGTCGAGCATCTGCATCTTCAGCTTCCAGAGCGGCTCCGAGAGGTCCACCTTGTAGTCCGCCGGGTTGGTGAGCCGCTGGATCTCCTCGTAGAAACGCTCCCGCTGGGTGTTGACCCGCGCCCGGGCGGCCGCTGTCACCTCGGCCGGGCTCTGTTCGGGCAGCGCCCGCTTGCCGCCGCGGACGTAGGTCACCAGCAGGTTCTCCACCGTGAAGTTGCGCAGGCAGGTGCGCTTCCAGGTGTGGACCGGGTCGAAGATCAGGAACGGCTCGTCGGGCTTGGGAAGGGGCTCGTCCGGCAGCATCAGCAGGTCGGCCAGGTAGTAGCCGGTCTCCCGGCTGCGGAAGCGGATCAGCTGCTTCGGCCCGCCGGGATGGGTGACCTTCTCGGGGTTCTCCGAGACCTTGATGCGGGGCGACCAGGTGCCGTTCTCCTCGACGGCCGCCAGCTTGTAGACGCCGCCCAGGGCGGGCTGGTCCGCGGCGACCACCATGTTGGTCCCCACGCCCCACATGTCGATGGGCGCTTTCTGGAGCTTCAGGTCGCGGATGACGTACTCGTCCAGGTCGCCCGAGGCGATGATCTTGGCGTCCTTGAAGCCGGCGTCGTCCAGCACCTGGCGGCACTTCTTCGAGAGGTAGGCCAGGTCGCCGGAGTCCAGCCGGACCGCGCCGATGCGGATGCCCATCTCCTGCGCCACGGCAATGGCATTCGGCAGGCCGGAGCGGAGCGAGTCGTAGGTGTCCAGGAGGAAGGTGGGGGCGCGGCCCAGCTTCACCTGCGACTGCGCCCAGAGGCGGAAGGCCTCCTTCTCGTCGCCGCCCAGCATCACCAGGGCGTGGGCGTGGGTACCGCGCGCCGGGACGCCGAAGAGGCGGCCGGCCTCCAGGTTGGAGGTGGCGGCCACGCCCGCGATGTAGGAGGCCCGGCTGTGGTAGATGGAGGCGTCGCCGCCCTGCGCCCGGCGCAGCCCCATCTCCAGGACGGGGTCGCCCTGGGCGGCCTCCACGACCCGGAAGGCCTTGGTGGCGACCAGCGTCTGCGGGTTGACGATGTTCAGGATGCGGGCCTCCACGTAGGTCAGCTCCTCAATGGGGCCCACCAGGGTGATGATCGGCTCGCCGGGGAAGACGAAGGTCCCCTCGGTCACGGCGTGCATGTCGCCGGTGAACCGGAGGCCGCGCAGGTGCTCGACGAACTCCGGCTCGAAGCCCAGCGAGGCGATGTACTCCAGGTCCTCCTCCGACAGGCGCAGCTGGGTCAGGTACTCGGCGACCTGGTTGATGCCCACGGCCAGGGCCAGCCGGCCGCGGAAGGGCGCCTTGCGGAAGAAGACCTCCTTGACCACCCGGCGGCGGTGCTGACCGGCCAGCCAGTAGGCGCGCATCATCTCAAGTGCGTACTCGTCTGCCAGAAGCCCTTCAGAAGGCGTGGGGGAGCGCATGGATCCACCTGCTTTCCGCAGGCTGTCGGCCTTGGTCGGCAGCCTTGTTTTCCATCCAAGAGGATAGCGCAGAAGTGCCAGGGCGTCAAAACAAAGGTCAACTTTCGCGGTAGTGCTGTTTGACCATGTGGATGAATGCCCTCACCTGTTCGGGCAGGGTTCCCTCCGCGCGCACAAACGCCCGGACCGTCCGGCTGGACCCCGGCCAGTCGGCGATGGGCCGGGCGGCCAGGCGGCCGGCCCGCACGTCCTCCCGCACGGCCGAGGCGGGGAGGATGGCCACGCCCATCTGCAGCATGACGGCAGTCTTGATCGTCTCCACGGTCGGGTGCTCCACCAGCCGGCAGGTCACCCGGTGCTCGGCCAGCGCCCGCTCCACCTCCTGCCGCATGCCCGCCCGGGGGTGCAGCACCAGCAGGGTGCGCCCCTCCAGGTCGGCGAGCCGCTCGACGGGCTCCGACTGCGGGTGGCTCACCAGCAGCAGCGGGTCGGAGAAGAGGCGGATGGCCTTGGTCTCCGGGGCGGAGACGTCCGACGCGATGAAGGCGACGTCGGCCTTGTACTCGATGAGCTGCTCCAGCACGTCCTGGTGGTGGCCGGGCAGCAGGTCCACGGGGATCGAGGGGTAGGCTGCGCGGAATGCGGCGATGACGGGGGGCAGGGTGTAGAGGGTGATCATCATCCCGGCGGCGATGCGGAGCCGGCCTGGGCCGGTGCCCGAGGCCTGGGCGGCCGCATGACGGCACGCGGCCACGGCCGCGAGGGCCGCGCGGGCGTGGGGCAGCACGGCCTGCCCGGCGGGCGTCAGCTCCACCCCCTGGGGCGTGCGGTTCAGGAGCACCGCCCCCAGCTGGGCCTCCAGCGACTTGATCTGCCGCGTGATGGCCGGCTGGGACAGGTGCAGTGCCTCGGCCGCCTTGCTCAGGCTGCCGGTCTCGGCGGCGGCGCAGAAGCTCTCGAGCAGGTGCAGCAACTTGAAGTCCCTCCCACCGTTCGTCCGCCTATGAGTTTCGGCAGTCTGCGGCCGAGTCCCTACCGGCGCGCTGCGCGCCTGCAGGGTCTTGACCTGCAGGCGCGGGCGACTTCGGGCTTCGGCTGCCGGCGTCTCTTACGGCTGCTCTGCGGCGGGGGCGTCCAGCAACTGCTGCAACTGCTGGCGCTGCCGGGCGTTCA
Source organism: Symbiobacterium terraclitae (assembly GCF_017874315.1). Lineage (NCBI taxonomy): Bacteria > Bacillati > Bacillota > Clostridia > Eubacteriales > Symbiobacteriaceae > Symbiobacterium > Symbiobacterium terraclitae. The sequence continues at coordinate 8,859 of NZ_JAGGLG010000026.1, forward strand.
GCGGCTCGGCCGCCAGATCAGACCGGGCCCGGCTTCGGGCTGCCAGGTCATGCTCCTGCACGGCCAGCTCATAGAGCACCCGCTGCCGGACCGTCAGGTTGGCCACCGGGGAGAAGACGTTGTCCAGACCGGGCTCAACGGGCTCTCCCGCCGGGAGGCTGCCGTTCCACCAGTCGGCGACCCGCCGGGAGAGGCCGGGGTCGGGGAAGGTGAACGGCCGGTCCGCCCACGCTTCGGCCCAGGCCAGGGAGCGGTAGAGCGCCACCGCCCGGGCGGCGTCGCCCCTCACGTGGTGCCAGCGGGCCCGCAGGAAGCGGACCTCGGGATCGCCGGGCCTCTCCTTCTCCAGCCCGGAGAGCAGCCGGTCCATCCGGGCGAGATCGACGGCTGCGGGCTGCACGCGGCTGCCGGCCAGGTTGTACCAGAGGATCGCCAGGTGGTCCTCCGGGCGCTCCTCAGCCGCCACCTCTGCCTCCGTCACCCCGGCCCACTCGGAAGCCTGCCGGACGACGATGTTGGGAACCGTGGAGAGGATGAGGTCGAGATCCGGCTTGTGGGCGGCGCCGATCAGCACCGCCACCCGCTGGCCCTCATGGTCGGCGGCCATGTTGACGATCTCCCGGGCGATCATCAGGTTGCGGTAGAGCATGTAGCGCCGCATGGCCTCGCCGTAGGGGTTGGGGTTGGCGTCTGCGTTGGCGTAGATCTGGTTGATTCCGTCGCGCCACTCCGGCGCGTCGGCGAAGAGCAGGGGGGGAACCTCCCAGGCTGCGAGGAGGTCGCTTTCGGTCAGGCGCTCTTCACCCTGCCCGGTGGAGCCCGGCTCGGGCCTCACCGACGGCCAGGCGAGGGCGCCGGCCTGCTCCATCACACTGGGCATCCAGTCCACCGGCCGAACCTCCCTGCCCTTCTCCTGCGCCCAGGGGACGGCGACCCCGTACGACTCATACGCGATCTCGAAGTACACGTCGTGCTCGAACCACTGGGGCGGCGTCTCCACGCCCACGGCGGCGGGGTCGATGCGGTTCAGCAGCGCCCGGATCCGCGCCGGGCTGTGCTCCTCATACTCCAGCTGTGCCGAGTGCATGGTGCCGATGATCACCACCTCGGTCGGCTGGGTCGGGTGCCGGGGCGGCCGCACCGCACCGGTGTCCGCGGCCGCGGGGGGCGCGGCCAGGCCCGCCAGGGCGGCACAGGCGACCAGGAGCGCGGCGGCACGTGATACGAAACTGCGGAACATGCGTCGTGCCCTCCCTATCCGGTAGATCTGTCCCCCAGTGTAGCGCCCGCCGCCACGGCCTTCCTGCGATTGACCTTATAGTGGGAGGGAACTGCCTTACATTCCTGCAACAGTCGTGTCACGGTACGTCCGGGCCGGCACGGAGCGGCGGCATTCTCAGCTCGTCCGGCCGCGCGTATACATGCCCGGAGGGGGGAGTGCGATGGGCTTCGTTGCGCTGGTGTCGCTGGCTGCGGCCCTGGTCCACGTGGCCGGCGGCTGGGTCGCACTCCGCCTGGCCGACCTCCGCGGGGAGGCCGATCAGGTGTCGGCCCTCGGCGCCGGCTTCCTGCTGGGGACGGCGCTCCTCTCGCTGGTGCCCGCCGCGGCCCGCACATCCGGCGGGGCCGAGTTCCTGGCGCTGGGCTTCGCCCTCTTCCTGCTGCTCCGGGTGCTCACAGGCGCGGGGCACCACGGCGAGGAGGGTACCGCCTCGCTCTGGCCCGCCTTTGCGGGCATGAGCCTGCACAGCCTGATCGAGGGAGTGGCGCTCGGGCTGGCCGTGCGGGGGGGCGGTCCGGCGGCGCGCCTGGTCGTGATGGGGCTGATGCTGCACAAGATCCCCGAGGGGATCAGCGGCGCGGCGCTCTTTTTCACCGCCACCGGCTCGCCAAGGGGGGCCCTGTCCAGCCTCGTGCTGACCGCCCTGGCCACGGTGGCGGGGGGCGTGCTGGGCTACCTGGGCGGCGGGGCGACCGCCGCCGCGGGGCCCCAGGGCCTGGGGATCGCCGCCGGGGGCATCCTCTACGTTGGCGCGACCGAGCTGCTGCCTCAGGTGCTGCGGCGGCGGGGGCTGGTCTGGCTCTCGCTGGTGGGGATGGCGCTGGTCCTGGTCATGCTGCGCGCCGGCGGCGCGGGCCACGCGCATTAGGAGCACAGCGGAAACGGCACAACAGGACCCTTGTGCTATGCTCGTGATAGTCGTAACAAAAACGGAGGATAGACCCTATAGCACAAAGGACTATACACCAAATCACTATAGCCGAACAGAAACCGGGTTCGAACGGCGGCGGACAGAAGGCGGTGGGGTATGACCCATCCACTGCCCGCCGCTCGGCATGACCGTGCAATTCTAACAGAAAACTATCAAGAAATGAGCATAAAGGGGCTTGACAGCCTGGAATCCGGCGCAAACATACCCGTCCGAACGGCGCACTTCCCGTGCGGGTGATCCGGATTGTGAAGGGGGTCACTATCACCGCCGAACTTGTGAGCGGCCTAACAATTAGACCCGGGGGCCAACTGGTGCCATCCGAAAACCGCCACCCTGCCATATTTCGAGGTCTGTAGCCAGAAGGTATCCTGAGTGTAAACCGTTCGGCCGACGAATCTCATACCGGCATAGTACTTCTTCGGCAGGATGGTTTCGATCGACCACATGGGGGTGGAAGACTTGACCCTAACCCGACGCGATCTGCTCAAGACCACGTTGGCGGCGGGCGGCGCGCTCTCGCTCCTGGAGCTCGGCGGTACGGCCGAGGCCAAGACCGCGGAGCAACTGAAGCTGGAGGGCGCAAAGGACTACAAGACCATCTGTCCTTACTGCTCCGTCGGCTGCGGCATCCAGGTCTGGGTGAAGGACGGCGAGGTCGTTCACGTGAACGGCGATCCCGAGCACCCGATCAACGAGGGCACGCTCTGTCCCAAGGGCGCCTCAATCATGAACCTGCGCCTGGTGGCCGGCAAGGACAACCAGTACGTGCCGAACCCGCGCCGGCTGACCAAGGTGCTCTACCGGGCCCCCGGCGGCACCGACTGGGAGGAGAAGGACTGGGACTGGGCGATTGAGCGCATCGCCCGCAAGGTGAAGGAGGCCCGCGACGCCACCTTTGAGACCAAGGACGCAAACGGCGTCACCGTCAACCGGACCTTCGCCATGGCCCACATCGGCTCGGCGGCCCTGGACAACGAGGAGAACTACGCCCTCGTCAAGATGATGCGGGCGCTCGGCCTCGTGCGCGTGGAACACCACGCCCGTCTCTGACACAGCTCCACGGTGGCCGGTCTGGCCCCCTCATTCGGACGTGGAGCGATGACCAACCACTGGGTCGATTACCAGAACACCGACGTGTTCATGGTCATCGGCACCAACCCCGCGGAGAACCACCCCATCTCCATGCGCTGGATCAACAAGGCGCGGGAGAAGCGGGGTGCCAAGCTCATTGTCGTCGATCCCAAGTTCAACCGCACGGCAGCGGTCGCCGACCTCTACGTGCCGCTCCGCCCGGGCACGGACATCGCCTTCCTGGGCGGCCTGATGAACTACGCCCTGACCCACGGCCGCTACTTCCACGAGTACGTGGCCAAGTACACCAACGCCAGCTTCCTCATCCACCCGGACTTCAAGTTCGAGGACGGCCTCTTCTCCGGGGCGAAGGTGGGCGAGGACGGCCAGGTGACCTACGACACCGCGACCTGGCAGTACCAGCGGGACGAGGAGGGCAACTACAAGAAGGATCCCACCCTCCAGGACCCGCAGTGCGTCTTCCAGCTGCTCAAGAAGCACTACAGCCGCTACACGCCCGAGATGGTGGCGGAGACCTGCGGCATGACCGTGGAGCAGTTCCTGGAGGTGGCGGAGCTCTTCACCTCCACCGGCCGGCCGGACAAGGCGGGCAACATCATGTACGCCATGGGCATCACCCAGTCGTCCCACGGTTCGCAGAACGTGCGGGCGGTGGCGATGCTCCAGCTGCTCCTGGGCAACATCGGCATCCCCGGCGGCGGCGTGAACGCCCACCGCGGCGAGTCCAACGTGCAGGGCTCCACCGACATGGCGCTCCTCTGGGGCAACCTGCCGGGCTACCTGCCGATGACGACCGCGGCCGCCCACCCGACCCTGGCGGCGTACAACGCGACCACCCCCAAGTCGGGCTACTGGACCAACCGGCCCAAGTTCATCGCCTCGCTGCTGAAGGCCTGGTGGGGCGAGCACGCCACGCCTGAGAACGACTTCTGCTACGAGTACCTGCCCAAGGTCGACGGCCGCGACCACAGCCACATGTCGATCTTCGAGGCGATGGGCCGGGGCGAGCTCAAGGGCCTCTTCGCCTGGGGCCAGAACTTCGCCGTGGGCGGTCCCAACGTCTCCAAGGAGCGCTCGGCGCTGGGCAAGCTGGAGTGGCTCGTGGTGGCCGACCTGTTCGAGACCGAGACGGCCGCCTTCTGGAAGGGCCCGGGCATGAACCCCGCCGAGATCCAGACCGAGGTCTTCCTGCTGCCGGCCGCCGCCTCCTACGAGAAGTGCGGCACCATCACCAACTCCGGCCGCCTGATCCAGTGGCGCGACAAGGCCGTCGAGCCGCCGGGCGACGCCCACGACGACCTCTGGATGGCCGACCGGCTCTTCAAGAAGATCCGGGAGCTCTACGCCACCGAGGGCGGCGCCTTCCCCGATCCCATCCTGAAGCTGCACTGGGACTACGACGACGGCTCCGGCCACCCGTCGGCGGAGAAGGTGGCCTTCGAGATCAACGGCTACACCTGGGATGACAAGCAGGGCCTGACCACCTTCGGCAACCTGAAGGACGACGGCTCCACCGCCTGCGGCTGCTGGATCTACTCCGGCTACTTCGCCGACTTCGAGAACCCGAAGTGCCGCAGCCGGGTGAAGGACGAGCCGGGTACCACGCTGGGCACCCACCTGGGGTGGGGCTGGTCCTGGCCGGTTAACCGCCGCATCCTCTACAACCGCTGCTCGGTGGACGAGAACGGCCAGCCCTGGGATCCGGAGCGGCCCCTCTTCCGCTGGGACGGTGAGAAGTTCGTCGCCCAGGACGTGCCGGACTTCGTCGCCACCAACCCGCCCGCGGTCTCGGCGCAGAACCCGTTCATCATGATGGCGGAGGGCGTGGGCGGCCTCTGGGCCCCGTCCGGCATGAAGGACGGCCCCATCCCCGAACACTACGAGCCGGTGGAGTCGCCATTTGCCAACAAGCTGAACAAGCGGCAGTTCAACCCCGTCGCCATCATCTCCGGCAAGGGCGAGTTCGGCCAGCTGACCCCGCCCGCCGACCCCAACTTCCCCTACATCTGCACCACCTACCGCGTGACCGAGCACTGGCAGTCCGGCGCCATGACCCGGTCCCTCCCGTGGCTGGGCGAGATGATGCCCGACATGTTCGTGGAGATCTCGCCGAGCCTGGCCGCCAAGCTCGGCGTCAGTACCGGCGACCGGGTGGAGGTGACCACCGCCCGCGGCTCGCTGGTGGCCCCGGCGATGGTCACGCCCCGCATGCGCCCGGTGAAGGTGCACGGCCGGGAGACCGAGATCGTCGGCATGCCGTGGCACTGGGGCTACATGGGCATGTTCACCGGCGCATCGGCCAACGTGCTCACCCCGCACGTGGGCGACGCCAACACCCAGATTCCCGAGTACAAGGCGTTCCTCTGCAACATCAGGAAGGCCGGCGGCTCCGGCCCGGTAAGGGGGTAAGCTCATGGCATACGGAATGCTGATCGACCTCTCCAAGTGCATGGGCTGCCGGGGCTGCCAGGTGGCCTGCAAGCAGTGGAACGACCTGCCCGGCGAGCAGACGAGCCTGGGGAGCGACTTCACCAACCCGCAGAAGCGCTCGGCGTACACCTGGACCACCATCGAGTGGTTCACCACCGAGGTGGACGGCCGGACCGTCTCCACCTTCACCAAGACCGGCTGCCTGCACTGCCTGGAGCCGGCCTGCGAGTCGGTCTGCATCGCGGGCGCGATCCACAAGCAGGAGAACGGCGCCGTCACCATCGACCACGACAAGTGCATCGGCTGCCGCTACTGCCAGCTGGGCTGCCCCTTCGGCGTGCCCAAGTACGAGTACGACCGGGTCGTGCCCCGCATGCGGAAGTGCAACCTCTGCTACAGCCGCATCGAGGCGGGCCTGGAGCCGGCCTGCGCAGCCACCTGCCCCAACGACGCGATCCTCTTCGGCGAGCGGGATGAGCTCCTGAAGCTGGCCAAGCAGCGGATTGCCAACGGGGGCGGCAAGTACGTCGACCACGTCTACGGCGAGCACGAGGCCGGCGGGACGTCGGTGATGTACATCTCGCACGTGCCGCTGGACCTGACGACCCTCAACACCGACGTCACCACCGATCCGGTGCCCAGCTTCACCTGGAAGGCGATGCGGCAGCTTCCGGCCCTGGTGGGCGGCGCGGCGGTGCTCTCGCTGGGGCTCCTGGCCTACTCCAACCGCAGGGCCAGGCTTGAGGCGGAGCAGAAGGGAGGCGGTGCGGAGTGACGACGACGCGCATGAGCTGGTGGCGCTGGCGGATCACGCCGGGTAAGGCGGTGCTCCTGGCCCTGTTCCTGGCCGCCGCCGCGGTGGCGGTGTACCGGCTCTTCGTGGGTCTCGGCGCCAGCACCGGCCTGAACGACTCGATGCCGTGGGGCCTCTGGAAGATCTTCGACGTGGTTGTCGTGGTGCCGCTGGGCGCGACGGGCTTCGTGATGGCGTTCATCCGCTACTTCACTCCGGGCGGCGAGCGGTACGAGTACCTCAACCGCCGGGCGGTGATCTGGGCGGCCATCATGTACCTCTCGATGGGCGCACGGCTGGCGTTCGACATCGGCATCCCGTGGCGGCTGCCGAACCCGCTGATCTTCGGCGGCAACCTCCATTCCCCGCTGTTCGAGATCGCCTGGTGCGTGGCGCTCTACCTGATCGTGCTCTTCTTCGAGAACATCAGCCGGGTGGCGGAGGAGCAGCGGAGCGAGCTGGTCCACAAGCTGGACCACGCGCTGCACAAGATCCTGCCGGGGTTCGTGCTCTTCGGCATCCTGCTCTCCACCATGCACCACTCGTCGCTGGGCACGCTGTTCATGATCCTGGGCCGGCGGCTGGATCCGCTCTGGTACCACCCGTGGATCAACTACGTCTACCTGCTCACCTCGATCGCGACCGGCCTCGGCCTGATGATGGTGATCGAGGGCTGGACGAGCAGCTACTACAAGACGAAGTTCGAGACCGGCCTGCTGGCCCGGCTCGCTCCCTGGTCCGCCGGCATCCTGACCTTCGTGCTGGCCTGGCGGCTGGCGGTGCTGGCCATGGACGGCAACCTCGGGCTGCTCTTCGCAGCGCGGACCGAGACGCTGCTCTGGTGGGCTGAGATCCTGCTGGGCTACGTGGCCCCGATCGCGATCCTCTTTTCGAAGGCCCGGTTCACCAAGCGGGGCCTGGTCACCGGCGGCCTCCTGGTCACGCTGGGCATGATCGCCCTGCGCCTCAACGTCGGCTTCACCGCCGTGATGGGCGCACTGGGCGCCGAGTACCGGCCGACCCTGCCGGAGGTCCTCTTCACCGTCGGCGCCACTGCCGGCACGGTGGTCATCTACACCTGGTTCGTCGAGACCCTGCCCTCCATCCTCGGCCCGCGGGAGCAGCAGCCCGCCGAGCCGCTGGAGGCCACGGGCGACTAGGCGGGCCGCACGAGACAGCCTGAGGAGGGAGAACGCATGGTGCCCTGGGAGTACGCCGAGCAGATCCTCTATGTGGATCTGACCCAGCGGACCGCCCGCGTCGAGCCCACGCCCCTCGCACTGAAGCAGCGCTACATCGGCGGTGCCGGCTTCGTGGCGAGGCTGTTGGCGGACTCCTCAGGTGCCCGGGCCGGGGCGACCCCGCGGGTCGCCCTGGCCACCGGCCCCCTCTCCGAGGAGATGGCGGGCCGGCTCGCCCTGGGCGCCGCCTGGGCGCCTTCCCGCCGCGGTGAGGGCGAGCGGCGCCCGGTGTTCTCCTCCATGGGCGGGCGGATGGCGGCTGCGCTCAAGGGGGCGGGCTACGACGCCGTCGTGCTCGACGGCGAGCTGGACAGCCCCGGCGTCCTGGTCATCGAGCCGGGCGGCGTGCGGGTGCTGGACGCCGGCTACCTCACCGGCCTGGAGGTGCCCGACGTCACCCGGGAGCTGCTCCTGGGCGCGGGCCCGTACTGGGCGAACATGGTGCTGGGGCCCGCGGCCGAGAAGCTGGTGCCCTTCGCCACCATGGTGCACGAGGGCCACTTCGCGGGCGGCAGCGGCGTCGCCTGCGCCCTGGGCACCAAGCGGCTGAAGGCGGTGATGGTCCGGGACACGCAGGATGTACCCGCCCGCTGCACGGGCTGCACCCTCGCCTGCCCGGCGAAGCTGACGCCCAACGCGGGGCGGGCCGGCGACCTGGGGCTGGACGCGCCCACGGCCGATCGGCTGGCCGCGTGGGCCGCCGCCCTGGTGGCTGCAGGGATGCTGCCCAAGCCCGTCGAACTCCTCACGGAGATGGCCTACCGGCGCGGCGTCGGGGCCATTTTCGCCGACGGCGAGGCCGCCGCCCTGGAGCGGCTGGGCCCGGAGGCGGCGCGCATCCTGCCTGCCCTGCCGCCGCCGAAGAAGCGGGGCGGCATCGGGGTCGCCGACCTGCTGGGCACCTGCCAGCGGGTCTGGCGGGAGCGCCCAGGCGAGGTGCTGCGTTCGGCCCTGGTGGCCACGAAGGGGCTGCTGGCCGACGTCGGCTGACGGAGGAGGGGTTCCATGCCTGACCAGGAGCACCAGCCGCCCATGCCGGTGGAGCGGCCGGCCACGCTGTACATCAACGACCAGGAGGTCGTCACCCTGCAGACGACGCCCAGCCATCTCGATGACTGGGCGATCGGTTTTCTCTTCGGCGAGGGGATCATCCGCGATCTGGGGGAGGTCGCCCGGCTCTCGGTGGACGAGGACCGGGGCATGATCTGGGCGGACCTGCCCGGCCTGGAGAACCTGCCGGACGCCGGCACCCGCAAGCGCTACCTCACGGCCGGGTGCGGCAAGGGGGTCACCTTCAGCTCCCTGAAGGACGCCCTGCTGCTCCGCAAGGTAGACCATCCCCTGGCGGTGCGGGTGGACGACCTGCTGGCCTGGGTGAAGGAGATGCAGCAGAACACGCCGCTCTACGCGGCGACCGGCGGCGTGCACGCCGCCGGGCTGAAGAACGTGGCCACCGGCGAGCTGATCGTCCGGGAAGACATCGGGCGGCACAACGCCCTCGACAAGGCGATCGGCGCCGCCCTCCGGGCAGGCTGGGACTTCACGCAGGTCGCGGCGCTGAGCTCCGGCCGCATCTCCTACGAGGCGGCCACCAAGCTGGGCCGGGCGCAGATCGCCGTGGGCGCCACGCTGACCGCGGCCACCGACCAGGCCGTGCGGCTGGCCACCCACCTGGGGATGGACCTGATGGGCTACGCCCGCAGTCCCAAGCACCTGGTGATCTACACCCGGAGCGGGCGGATCTTGACCTAGTGGAGAACGACAAATGGGGCTGTCACCCCGGAGGGTGACAGCCCTGCTTGTTTGCGCCATGCGGCGCCGGGTGCCCGCGGCCGGCGGCGGATGAGACTGCCGAGGCCGCTGTCCCGGCGTGAGCGCGACGGGCCGGGGGTGTGCCAGGACGCGCCTACGACCCGCTCGTGGTGGGCGTGGCGTGGCGGAAGGTGGGAAGCGTCCGCACCGGGGGCAGGACGAGCTCTTCGCTGCGCACCACCACGACCTTGATCCCCCAGCGGGAGAGCAGGTCGATCACGCCGCCCCGGAGCTTGAGCGAGGCGTCCAGCACTGCCGGATCGCCGATCGCGTGGATCTCCACCGGGGAGGAGATCATCGTCTCGTGCACGAGGATGCGCTCGCCGACATTCCGGATGCCGGTGACGGCGGAGAGGCGCACGCCGCCCACCGAGATGGCCTCGGCGCCGGCGGTGAACAGCTCGTTGACCACCCGCCAGACGTCCTCGTCGGTCACCCGGTTCATGGCGGTGACCGCCTCCGGCGTCTCGCTCAGCGTCACGACGACGCCCGGCCCGGTGACCTCCGTCGTGCCGGCCAGCAGCGACAGCCGCTCCAACTGCGCGGCTGTGGAGGGCGAGGCCAGCGACCGGCGCAGCTCCGCGACCTCCTGCTCGAGGGCGCGGATGCGCTCCTGGGCCGCCGCCAGCTCCTCTTCCCGGTCGGTCAGCGCGGCGATCAGTTCCTCGGCCCGCATCCGGGTGGGGTCCAGGTTCTGCTGGCTGGTGATCCGGAACTGGGTCGTCAGGAGCAGGCCGAGGAACATCATGACCAGACCCAGTGCCCACTTCGCGTTCTTCACGGGTTCCCTCACTTCCGGTGGCACATTGCTGGAGCAACCGTCTAGCTTGTTTTCGCCCCTGCCGCCCGTACTCCTCCAGGGCGGCGGGGGAGGAACTTGCCGGGCGGGGGACGAACGCACACATAGCGCAACCGGCACTGCAAGGGAGGAGGACCCAAGACGTTGAACCCGGCGACAGCGGCCAACCGGCCCGCGCTCGCCCTGCTGCTCGTGCTCAGTCTCACCCACGGCGTGGTCGACCTGACCTCCGGCGCCATCATCGCGCTCCTGCCGGCGCTGCGGGAGGCATACGCCCTCTCGTACGGGATGGTAGGCCTCATCCCCCTGTTCGCCAACCTCACGTCGACCTTCACGCAGCCCGTCTTCGGCATCATCAGCGACCGGTCCGAGATGCGCTGGCTGCTGCCCCTCAGCCTGGCACTGGGCGGGCTGGGGCTCGCGGCGGTGGGCTTCGTGACCAGCTACTGGCTCACGCTGGCGGCGGTGGTCATCAGCGCGCTGGGCAGCGCCGCCTTCCACCCGGAAGGGGCCCACGTGGCGCACAACCTGGCGGGCGGCCGGCGGGCGCTGGCGATGGCCATCTACAACGTGGGCGGCAACCTGGGCTACGCCCTGGGGCCGGCCTTCGCCGCGGCGCTGATCGCCGCCTTCGGGCTGCGGGGCACCGCCTGGGCGGCCGTGCTGCCTCTGGTGCTGGCCGCCTGGCTGCTGCGGCTGCTTCCCCGCTGGCGCGCCCACGAGCAGGAGGCCGCGGCCCGCCGGAACGGGCTCGCCGGGGACGCGGCCACCAACTGGAAGGGCACCGTGCTGATCACCCTGGTGGTGATCCTGCGCTCGGTCATGCACCTGGGCATGGCGACCTACCTGCCCTTCTTCTGGATCGACGTGCTGCAGAACCCCGTCGCCACCGCCGGGCTGGTGCAGATGACCTACCTGCTGGCCGGCGTGCTGGGCACCCTGCTGGGCGCCCCGCTGGCCGACCGCTTCGGCACCAAGCCGGTGCTCGTCGCCTCCTTCGCCCTGCTGCTTCCCCTGCAGGCTATTCTTTCCTTCCTGCGGGGCTGGCCGCTGCTCATCGTCCTGTTCGGGGCGGGCTTCCTGGTGGTGTCGACGTTCACCACCACGCTGGTGATGACCCAGGAGTACATGCCCCGCAGCCTCGGGCTGGCCTCGGGCCTCAACCTGGGCCTCGCCTTCGGTATGGGCGGGCTCGGCACCTCCATCCTGGGCGTGGTGGCCGACCACTTCGGCGTGACGGTCGTCATGCGGATCATCGCGTGCCTGGTGATCCCCGCACTGCTGCTGACGCTGGTGCTTCCGCCCGTGCGGACCAGCCGGGAATGAGCCTTGCATTGCGGCGGTGCTTCAGATGTGTTATAGTCATGGTGCCATGGGAGTAGATCGGGTCCTGGTGGCCCGCACGGTCTTCAAAACCGCTTGAGCCGTAGTGATCCTGCGGCTGGTGGGTTCGATTCCCACATACTCCCGCCATGACAGCGCCGACAGCCGCAGGGTGTGATGCCCTGCGGCTTTGTCGGTGACGGCGTGTGTGTGCGTTGGGGCAATCTTCTGACCACTGGGTAGGATTATCCAGCATCGTGTGGAAAGTATATCTGGCCATGTCTGGACCGTTACGTTGGAGGATGTGTCATGCACGAACTCGATTTGAGAGCCGAGTACCATCGCCGAAAGCCTCTCTATTTGAAGTTGAACGAGGAAGTAACGCACATACTTGAGAAAGAGCTAAGGCGGTCGGGAATAAGGATCGCTGCAATCACTCACCGAGTGAAGCCGTATGACGCTTTCGTCGCCAAAGTCGAGCGCGAGCATGCCAAGAACCCGTTTGCCGACATTCCGCGATCTATCCGGCGTCAGGGTGATCTGCCTTGTCCTATCCCAGCTGAGAGGGATTGATCGACTGATCAAGGACACGTTTCAGCTTGTCTCGGAGGAGTATCAGCTCGATCCAACGTTGGGGAACGAAGGCGGGTATCCATCGGTTCACTATGTTGTACGCCTACCCATGGCGTACGAGTGGCCGCGTTGCAACGACATCAGAGACCTTGTATGTGAGATTCAAGTACGTACCGTTTTCATGGATGCGTGGACGAACGTATGTCATGCCCTGTCATGTAAGCAACCGACCGATGTTCCCAGGGCGCTGAGGAGAGATTTCGATGCCCTGAGTGGCCTGTTCTACATCGCTGATACCCACTTCGAGATGCTCTTCAAGGCCGCCACGAACTCGCGGGACCAGATCGACAGGGACGTGCGCGAGAAGAATCCGTTTCTTGATCGTGAACTGGATGTCGACAGTCTGACTGCCCTTCTTCGTGTGTTGTATCCTGGCAGATGGACACGAGACTGCGATGCGGATGTTGATGACCTGCTGCAGGAGTTGTCTTGGGCGGGATACAGGACTGTGGGCGAGTTGAAAGCAGTACTTGATGCAGGCCGTGACGATTTCCTCGAGTATGAAAGGCTCTACCCTCCACAGACCGAGACGCTACAGTTTAACTCATGCGGAGTGGTCCGCATGATCCTTCAAGCACTAGACGATAACTACGTAGAAGTACGACGGAGACGGGGTCTTGCAGTTACATCGATCAGACCGATGTTCGAGGCCATCCGGGCGGCCAGGCAGACGAAGGGACAGTAGGCGATTGCCCCCGGGGCCTTGTGGCACCCGGGGGCTGATGTTGTCAGCATACGGTGGAGGGCTGCCGGTCCGGAGTGCGCCTGCCCTTGCCGAGGAGCCGGTTGACCTGCTCGAACAGCTCGCCCCGCTCGGACTCCTCTGTCCCGGCACGGATGACCTGCCTCACGATCTGGAGTTCGTCCGACCTGCCGTACCGGAACTCCTTCCGGGCGCGCTCAATCAGGCGTTCACTCTTCGTTCGCATGGCGCGCCACCTCCCCCACAGAGTATTCTACCAGAAGCTCGATCTGCCGCAAAACGGCGGCGTACCGGGCAAACACGTGCAGCAAGTTGATGTCGTCGTTGGAGAAGGCGTCGGGCGGGACGGCGTCGACGAGCAGCACCCCGAGGTTCCGCCCGCGCACCCGGATCGGGACGCATACGAACGAGCGGTATGTATGCGTGGAGTGCAGGTTCCGCTGGAAGTAGCGGTCCTTGTCGGTGTCCTGGCAGTAGTAGGTCTCGCCGGAGTTGAAGACACGGCCGGGAATCGAGGTGCCGTCGAACTTCAGCCCCTGCTGGGCCGACGAGGAGAAGTGGAGGGAGCGGGTGAGGCCCAGCGGGAGCGTTCCGCAGGGCCCCTCCGGCAGCAGGATCGCCGCGCGGTGAAAGCCCGGCGAGCGGGTGGCCTGCGTCACGCCGGCCAGGACCGCGTTGTAGAGCCTGGTGATCCGCTCGCTGGTGGAGTCAGGCCGCTCGCTCAGATCGGCGATCAGGTCCGCCAGCTCGGCGTTGAAGAAGTTGAACAGGGGGACCAGCGCCGACAGCGCGGTCGCCTCCTCCTTGACCTTCTCGAGGAGGGAGCGCAGCTGGTGGTCGCGCCTGGCCTTGATGAGCCCCCAGAAGAACTCCGTCTGGTCCGACCGGAGGATCTTGATGACGGAGACCACCACGTAGCTCACGACGACGCTGAGCAGGACCGCGACCGGCACGTGGACCAGCGCGCTGACGAGCGACTCCTTGAGCGCGTCCTGAACAGGTTGCAGCATGCGTCCCGCCGCCCCCATGAGGTGAGATGTCCCGCCGTCTATCTTACCACGAAATTGCCGGACAACCTATGGAGATAAGAAAATTCGTGATAAAACCCGCGGCGGCCTGAGTCTCCCGCGCGCAGGTGGGACGGCGGTAGCCTGGAGCGGCCAGCAGCAGCTCCGCGGGGGCAGCGCAGAGGCGCCGCCGGAATCGGTTGAGCCTGGCAAGGTCTGCGAGGTCACGCCTCACTGATACATCACATGACATTCGCGGGGGTCTGAGCAGCCGATGATCGTGTACAACAAGCTGGTGCGAGACAGGATTCCCGAGGTCATCGCAGCCTCGGGCAAGCGGTGCGAGGTCAGGGTGCTGGATGACCAGGAGTACATCCTCCGCCTGAACCAGAAGCTGCAGGAAGAGGTGCAGGAGTACCTCGCAGACCAGAGCGTGGAGGAGCTGGCGGACATCGCCGAGCTCATCCGCGCCATCCTCGAGTTCCGGGGCGTCAGCCCGGACCAGTTTGAAGAGATCCGGCGAGCGAAGCAGGAGGCCCGGGGCGGGTTCAGCAAGCGCCTCCTCCTGGTCCACGTCTCCGACTAGCCGGGTCACCCGGGCCACTGCCGTTCACGTGACCTTGCATTCGGTGCTGCAGCCGCGTTGTTTACGGTCAGAAAACTCCAGCGCTTTTCGAATGCTCTACCGGACGTGCCATGACCGGGCCCACCGCTCGGTGTGTACGTCACAAGCCGTAACAGGGTGGTAACAGAAGTCATGCTACCGTCGCTTCACCGGAAGGGGGGAAGTGGCCGTGAAGCAGCGCCGAGTGGACAAGTCTCCTGAAGAGCCCCGGGCCGGGGGGACGCCCTACCCGGAGAGGTACACCGCCGCTCTGGAGCGAGCCCTCCAGGAAGCCCTTCTCGCCCTGGTCGCCCTGAGCCATCAGCGGCAGGAGCTCAGCCATCGCCTGCGCGAGATCACGCAGGTGGTGGCCACGGCGGAGGCCCCGGCCGACGCCGTCCGGCACGTCTGCCCGGAGGAGCGGGCGGCCGCGGGCGGCATCGCCTGAACACCGGATCGCGTGGAAACGAGAGCGTTGAAGGCATAAAGACGGCTGAGCCAGCGGCTCAGCCGTCCTTGATTTCCCGGAGCCTGTCCCAGTCGCCGGGCGCCACAGCCAGGTACCGGATGCCCGCCTGGCTGCAGATCCCTGCGGCGGGACCGGGCTCGCCCGCCTCCAGCTCCACCACGGCCAGCGGCAGCAGGCTGTCCCGGTCCAGGACGGTGACCAGCGGGTGGACCGCCGGCACGGCGTCCCGCAGCGGGCCGGGCAGGTTCGCCAGCGCCGGGCCCAGGGTCCAGGCCAGCGGCAGGCGGGGGGCCAGCAGCACGTTGCGCTGCCGCAGCAGCGCGGCCAGCCGGTTGTACAGTTCCCGCGCCGGGCCGGTGAGCCCCTCCGTGACGGCGTTCTCGGCGGCAAGGCAGGCCTCGTGCTGCGCCCGCTCCGCGGGCAGGAAGCCCAGCGCCTCGGGCCGGAGACCCGGGGCATCCGCCTCGGCCCGCCCGGCCTCGCCGTCCAGGAGCCCCGCCACGGCGGGGATGCCGGCCAGGGTCTCCCGGCGGCCCACCAGCACCGCCCGCTCGGTGGCGCAGTCCAGGGCCCGGGCCAGATGCCGGCTGCGCTCGTTCAGCCAGTTCAGGCTCTCCGGCGTGGCGCCGCCGGCCAGCACCAGCGAGATCAGCACCGCCCGGTGCCGGGAGGCGATCTCGTCGGCGGCGTACACCCGGATGGCGCGCAGTGCCGCGGCGCGGCCGGGGTCGCGCTCGGCCTCCGCCAGGCGCGCGAGCAGCTGGCGCAGCAGGTGGACCTGCCCGCTGAACGGGCTGCAGAGGGCGATGTCGGAGACGCCCGCATCGATCAGCCGCGTGGCCTGCAGCAGGACGGCCCGGGCCTCCAGCGGGTTCTGGGCCTGGCTGACGGCGGCCGGGGCCGGGAAGAGCGTCTGGCCGTCGTCCACGTTGACGAACTGCGCCCGCTCGCGGGGGTGGTAGCGCCCGCCCAGCCGCAGCGTCTGGGGACCGGTGACCGCGAGCGCCCGGTGCAGCGGCGTGACCTCGGTGTAGGCGAAGGCCGCCAGGTTGTGTCCCTCCACCTGACCCAGGAGGCGGGAGTCCTCCTCGGGCCCGAGGCAGGAGATGGGTGCGGCGCCGGACTCATCGCCCAGCAGCACCGCCCGCCTGGCCCGGTAGAGCACCGGCAGGAACGCCGGGATCGAGACCTGGCTGGCGTCGTCCAGCACGAGGAGGTCGAAGAGTTCAGGCTCGTTGGGCACGACCCCTGCGACGGCGAGGTGCGGGCTGACCACGACGGGGAAGGCGCGCAGCAGGTCGGTGAACCGCTGCCGGCTCAGCACCGACCGCTGCGGGCCGCCCTTCTCCAGCGCCTCGATCTCGCCGGTCACCGCGGCGATGATCTGATCCAGGTGGGGGCGGAGTCCGGCCGCCCTGCGGAGCCAGGCCGCCCGGAGCAGCTGCCGGTCGACGGCGGCCTTCCGCTCCGCGGCCGCGGCGGCGTTCGCCGCCGCCTGTGCGGGGCTGTTGCCGGCGACGGCGCCGGCCAGCAGGCGGCGCGCCCGGACCAGCAGCAGCGGGTAGGCCTGGATCAGCAGGCTCAGGCCGGCGACCTGCTCCCGCAGGTCGCCCTCGGGGTGGCAGAAGTCGGGTACGCCGGCCTGCCGCAGTGCGGTCTTGATCTGGCCGGTCCGGCGCCGCTGGCCCAGCAGGCCCAGGGAGCCGCTGTCATCCAGCCAGGCGAGCGCACGCAGGTGCAGCTCCCGCAGGGCCGTCAGCTGCTCGGGGCTGAACTGGGCGGCGTTGGCCGCCGTGACCTGCCCGGCCAGCGCCTCGATCCACGCCCGCCGGGGATGCCGGGTCACCTCGGCCTCGACCCGCGCCGCCACCGGCTCCACGGCCACCCCCAGCGTCGCGAGCGAGGCGAGGTGCCGCTGCTCGGCCTGCAGCCGGTCCAGCTCGCGGCCGAGCTCCCGGCTCTGGGCGGTCAGCGCGCTCGCGTCAGGGGGAGCCGCGTCCTGCTCCTTCAGCTCCTGCAGCACCCGCAGTGCGTACTGCAGCGAGGAGAGCCAGGCCTCCCTGCTGCCGATGTGCAGGACGCCGGGGAAGGCCGCCGTGAACTCGTCCGGCAGGCGGCCGCCGGGCGTCACGTACAGCACCAGCCTGCCCGCCGCGGCTGCGGTGGCGACGAGGTTGGCGGCGGTGCGGCCCCTGCCGGAGCCGGCGGGGCCGGTCACGGCCATGAAGGGCACCTGCCACCGCTTGAGGACCCGCACCTGGTCGGCGTCTGCGGGCAGCACGGCGAGGTAGTCGTCGGTCTCGCGCGCCGAGGGCAGGCCCTGCTCCCCGGAGAAGATCCGGATGGTGTCGGGCAGCCGGTCCTTGCGGAGCTGCTCCATCAGCTGCAGCTCGCGGGCGGGGCCTCTGACCTGGCCCAGGCCCTCGGCGCCGAACAGCACGGCGTCGTACTGGAGGTCGACGCCCGCCAGGTACTGGTCCAGCAGCTGGGCGGGCTCGGGGCCGCGGCTGCTCAGCCAGCTGCGCGTGAGCTCGCTGATCTCCGCGTCGGTGAGGCCGGCGTGGAAACGCAGGAAGCGGCGGTTGAAGAGCAGCTCGCGCGCGCCGCGGGTCAGCACCACCGTCTGCGGCGCCGTGCCGGGCTCCAGGCTGACCTCGGTGTAGCAGACCGGGTAGAGCTGCTCGCCCTCCCGGGCCAGCGGGTAGCCGTAGATGAACGTGCCGGTGATGCCGCGCCCGCGCCGGTTGAGGTAGGCCAGGATGGGCTTGGTGTGGGCAGGGTCGGCCACGATGGTGGTCGTCGCCTTGCGGCTGATCAGGTGCTCGTCCGGGGATCGCAGCAGGACCCGCGCATTGGGGTCCGCGGGCACCTGCAGCGCCAGCTCCTGCTCCCGGCTGAGGCAGCTGCGGTAGTACCGGACGAGGCTGGTCCAGAACGGCGTGGTCTGTCCGGGCGGCCTGAAGGTGGACATCGGGCTAACCCCCTTACCGGGCTGTTTCATGCATATGGACATTTAGATATTCCTGATTACCCCGCTCAGTTCCTCTCTCCGCTTCTGGCCCCGTCTTTCCGGAGGGCGTATAATCAGTAGTGGTTGGTTAGAGTCGGAACAGGAATCCAGGCGATCGGAGGAACTGAGAGATGAAGCCATGGCAGCAGGCGGCGCTGCGGGAGATCCCGCCGGTCAACGCGATCCTGGAGAGCCCGACGGGGCAGCGGCTGCTGGCCGAGCGGGCCCGGCCGCTGGTGGTGGCCGCCGTCGGCGAGGCGCTGGACGCGCTCCGCCGGCAGATCGCGGCCGCGCAGGACGAGGAGGAGCTGGCCGCGGCCGACCGGTCCCCCGAGGGGCTGGCGGCGCTGGCCGCGGAGATGCTGCGGCGCAGGCTCCGGCCCCGGCTGCGCCGGGTGGTCAACGCCACCGGCGTGGTGATCCACACCAACATGGGGCGCGCCCCCCTGGCCGAGGAGGCCGTCGAGGCCATCGCGGCCACCGCCGGCCGCTACAACAACCTGGAGCTGGACCTCTCCACCGGCGAGCGGGGCTCCCGCTACGCGCACGTCGAGGGGCTGCTCGCCGAGCTGACGGGCGCCGAGGCCGCCATGGTGGTCAACAACAACGCAGCCGCCGTGCTCCTGATGCTCTCTGCCCTCGCCGCGGGGCGGGAGGTCGTGGTCTCCCGTGGCGAGCTGGTGGAGATCGGCGGCTCCTTCCGCGTGCCGGAGGTCATCACCCAGGGCGGCGCCCGGCTGGTGGAGGTGGGCACCACCAACAAGACGCACCCCCGCGACTACGAGGCCGCCATCGGGCCGGAGACCGGGGCGCTGCTCAAGGTGCACCGGTCCAATTTCCGGCTGGTCGGCTTCACGGCGGAGGTTCCGGTGGCCGAACTGGCGGAGATCGCCCACCGGCACGGGCTGCCCTGCCTGGTGGACTGGGGCTCGGGCGTGATGCTGGACCTCACCCGCTTCGGTCTGCCCCACGAGGCGACCATGCCGGAGCTGATCGCCGACGGCGCCGACCTGGTCACCTTCTCCGGGGACAAGCTGCTGGGGGCGCCGCAGGGCGGCTTCATCGTGGGCCGGCGGGAGCTGGTGGAGCGCTGCCGGCGCCACCCGCTCACCCGGGCGCTCCGGGTGGACAAGCTGACGCTTGCGGGCATCGAGGCCACCCTGAAGCTCTACCTGGAGCCCGAGCGGGCCGTGGAGCGGGTCCCGGCGGTGCGGATGCTCACGGCCCCCCGGGAGCAGATCGCCCCGCGGGCCGACGCCCTGGCCCGGAAGCTTGAGGCCGCAGGCATCGCCTGCGAGGTGATCGACGGCGTCTCCCGGGCCGGGGGCGGGGCCCTGCCGGCCGTGGACCTGCCCACCCGCCTGGTGGCGGTCCCCCACCCTGCGCCCCAGGAGGTGGAGGCGCGCCTCCGGGCGGGCGACCCTCCCGTGATGGTGCGGATCCAGGCGGGGGCGCTGCTCCTTGACCCCCGTACGCTCTGGGACGACGAGGTCGACCTGGTGGTATCTGCCCTCCGGTCGGCCATCGTCTAACTGCTGAGGAGGTGAGCCCGATGAGGCTGTCCGGCGAACCCGACGCAGTCCGCCTTACGCAGTACACAGCGAAGTCCGGCTGAGGGTGCAAGATAGGTCCGGGGGACCTGTCCGAAGTGCTGAGGCACCTGCCTCCCTCGCTGCCCAACGCCGACGTGATCGTCGGCCTCGAGTCGCCCGACGACGCCGGGGTCTACCGGCTGACGGACGACCTGGCCCTGGTGCAGACGGCCGACTTCTTCACGCCCATCGTGGACGACCCCTACTGGTTCGGCGCCATCGCCGCGGCCAACGCGCTCTCCGACGTGTACGCGATGGGCGGGCGGCCCGTCACCGCGCTGAACCTGGTCAGCTTCCCGATCACGAAGCTGGACGGCCGCATCCTCGCCGAGATCCTGCGGGGCGGCGCCGAGAAGGTGGCCGAGGCGGGTGCGGTCCTGATCGGCGGCCACTCCATCGACGGTCCCGAGCCCACCTACGGGTTGGCGGTCACCGGTCTGGTCCACCCGGACCGCGTGGGCGCCAAGGCGGGCGCGCGGCCGGGCGACCGGCTGATCCTGACCAAGCCCATCGGCATCGGCGTCATCACCACGGCCATCAAGCGCGGGCTCGCCAGCCCGGCCGACGCGGAAGAGGCGATCCGGGTCATGGCGAAGCTCAACAACGTGGTGGACGTCCTCGCGCCCTTCGCGATCCGGGGCATGACCGACATCACCGGCTTCGGCCTGCTGGGGCACGCCTCCGAGATGGCCCGCCAGGCCGGCGTGGGGCTCCGCATCTCGTCGAAGGCCGTCCCGGTGCTGCCCTCGACGTACGGCTACGCGGAGCAGGGCGCCTTCCCCGGCGGCTCCAAGGCCAACTTCCGGTTCCTGACCGGCGAGGGGCACGTGGCCTTCGCCGACTCGGTGCCCGAGTTCCAGCGGATGATCCTCTGCGATGCGGTCACCTCCGGCGGCCTCCTGATCGCCGTCGCGCCCGACCGGGCGGAGGAGCTGGCCGCGGCCCTTACAGCACATGGGACGCTCACCGCCGCCATCATCGGGGAGGCGGTGGAGGAGCATCCCGGAAAGATTATGGTGATAGACTGATGCACATCGAACCGGTACCGGGGGTGGCGCTGAGCCCCAGTCCGGCGGCCCTGGCGTACCTGAATGACTTCGCGCGCGTCGCCCCCGCCTACGAGTACGACTGGACCCGGCAGGAGAGCTTCGCCCGGCGGGCCGCCTACCTGAACGGCGGCGGCTGGGCCGGCGACCGGGCGGCGGTGTCGGCTGCGCTGGAGCGCTACAACCGGGCCCTGGGGGCCGACGAGGCGGCCCTGGCGAACGCCCGGCTGCTGGGCCAACCGGGCACGCTCGCGGCGGTGACCGGCCAGCAGGCCGGCATCCTGACGGGGCCGGCGTATTCCATCTACAAGGCGATGACGACGATCCGGCTGGCCCGGCAGCAGAGCGAGCGGCTGGGCGTGCCGGTCGTGCCCGTGTTCTGGATTGCCGGCGAGGACCACGACTGGCACGAGGTCTCCTGGGTCATGGTGCCCGCGGGCGACCGCGCCCACCGGCTGGCCCTGGCGGAGCGCTTCGAGGGCGAGCGGCGCTCGGTGGCGCTGGCGCCGATGCCGCCCTCGGTGGAGGCGGTGATCGCCGAGTTCGAGGCGCTCATGCCCGAGACCGAGTTCAAGGCCGAGGTGGTGGCGCGGGTGCGGGAGGCGGCGGCCGCCCCGCCTGCCCTGGAGCCCGGGGCCTCCGGCGGCCGGCCTTCGCTGGCCGACTGGTTCGGCCGGCTGATGGCCTGGATCTTCCGCGGCACCGGGCTGGTCTTCCTCAACTCGGCTGACCCGGCGCTCCGGCGGATCGAGGCGCCCTTCTTCGTCCGGGCACTGGAGCGGCAGGCGGAGGTGGAGGCCGCCTGCGAGCGGGGCGTTCACCGCTGGGAGCGGCAACTGGGCTTCACGTGTACGGTGGACCTCGTCCCGGGAAGCCTGAACCTCTTCCTCTACGTCGACGGCGACCGGCTGCCGCTGGTGGGCGAGGGCGACCGCGTCTGGGTGCGGGGCAACCCCGAACTCTCCTGGAGCCGGTCGGAGCTGATCGATCTGGCCTGGCGGAGCCCGGAGCGCTTTTCCACCAACGTGGTGCTGCGCCCGGTGGTGCAGTCGTTCCTGCTGCCCGACCTGTTCTACGCCGGAGGTCCGGGGGAGATCAACTACCTGGGGCTCTACCGCGACGTCTACCGCACCATGGGCCAGCAGATGCCGGTGCTGGTGCCCCGGGAAGGCTTCACGCTGGTGGAGCCGCCCATCGCCCGGGTGCTGCAGAAGCACGGCCTCACGCTGGACGACGCCTTCCACCGCCTGGAGGAGCGCAAGCAGGAGCTGCTGGAGCGGGAAGACCGGCTGGGGATCGTCCCCGCCTTCGCCGCCTTCCGCCGGGACTTCGCCGGCCGGTACGCCGCGCTGGCCGACCTGGTGCTCCAGCTGGACCCCCAGCTCGGGCAGATGGTGGAGGAGAACCGGCGGCAGATCGAGCACCAGATCAACCGGCTCGAGGAGAAGGCGCGGCAGCAGCACCGGAAGAACTGCGAGACCTCCATCCGCCAGTTCGACCGGGTCCGGGCGCACCTGACGCCACACGGCCTGCAGGAGCGGGCGTTCTCGATCCTGCCCTACCTGGTGAAGTACGGCCCCGACCTGGTGGGCCGCCTCGTGGACGAGGTGCCGCTGGAGCAGGGCTGGTCGCACCGGGCGATATACCTGTGAGGGATCCCGGCGGCGGAGGGCCGGCCGTAGCGGCCGGCCTTTTCCGCGACCTCCCTGCATCTTGCATCGTCCTACTCATGTATAATGATACACGTTGAAGCAGGCGTGCTGTCTGTCCGCCTCAGTCGGACCCAGCGCCCTGGCCAGTTTTTCCCCGATGCGGTTGCCTCTCGAATGGGATGGGCAGACTTTAACTCACCTGTACCCATGATCGAGGAGGCAGCGCGGTGAACGACAAGATCGCGATCCTCGGAGCCGGTCCGCTGGCGTCAATCCTGGCGCGTCGCATTCCCAGGTCGGTCCGCAAGGTGATCATCGGGCGTCCGAAGGCGGCTGCGGTGGCCCTGGCCGACGAGGTCGGCGGCATCGCCTCCGACCAGGCGAGCAGCGTGCGCGGCTGCCGGGTGATCTTCCTCACGGTTCCGGCCGGGGAGGTCGCCCAGGCGCTCACCGAGATCCAGCCCCACCTGTCCGCCGGCGCCCTGGTGGTCAACATGTCCGCCGAGCTCACGGTATCGGACCTCGCGGAGACGGCGGGCGTCCGCATCGTTGCGGCCAAGGTGATCGGCCACACCGACGACATGGAGCAGGGCTCGCCCGGCGTCGTGGTGCTCGACCAGGTCGGCCCCGACGAGGCCGGGCTGCTCGAGGCCCTGCTGGAGCGGGTGGGCCCGGTGGTGCGGGGCGACGAGCGCAGGGTGCAGGCGGCGCTCGAAGCCATCCGTGACGTGATGGTCGGCGCGCGGGACGAGCTGCGCCGGCGCCTCTCGGCGACGGGACTGCCGCCCGCCGTGGTGCCGGTGGCGATTGCGGCTGCGGCCCCCGGTGTGCTGCGGGCCGTGGCGGCGGAGGGGGAAACGGCTGGCAGGGAGGGCTGGCGGTACGCAGGGGCCGATGAGACCGCTGCTTCGCGAGTCTCACAATAGGAGGGTGCCCATTGTTGGATCGCAAGCCATATCGCCCGGTCTGGGCCATCGCCCTGGTGGCCCTGCTGGCCGTGCTGCTCCCCGGAACGCTCGCCGCACCCGCTCAGGCGGCACCCGCCCTGGACCTGGAAGCCCGGTCGGCGGTGCTCCTGGACTACGCCACGGGTCAGGTGCTCTACGAGAAGAACCCGGACGAGGTGATCTCGCCGGCCTCGCTGACGAAGCTGATGACGCTGCACCTCGCCTTCAAGAAGATCGCCGCCGGCGAGATCAGCCTCTCCGACCCCGTGCAGGTGAGCGAGCGGGCCTGGGCGGCCAACTTCCCCGACTCGTCGCTGATGTTCCTGGAGCCTGGTGACAAGGTGACGGTGGGCGAGATCATGAAGGGCGTCGCCATCCTCTCGGGCAACGACGCCTCGGTGGCCCTGGCGGAGCACATCGCCGGCTCGGTCCCGGCCTTCGTGGAGATGATGAACGCCGAGGCGAAGGAGCTGGGCTTCACTACGCTCCACTTCGTCGACCCCCACGGACTGAGCCCGGAGAACAAGATCACCGCCCGCGAGTTCGCCGAGTTCGCCCGGCTCTATATTCAGCTCCACCCCGAGTCCCTGGCGGAGCTGCACAGCCAGAAAACCTATACCTATCCCCTCTATGACAACCTCTCTGACGCCCGCAAGGCCGTGACCTCTCCGGAGGCCCACCAGCCGATCACGCAGGAGAACCGCAACGGCCTCCTCTGGACCTACGACGGGGTCGACGGACTGAAGACGGGCTTCGTGGACGAGGCCGGCTTCAACCTGGCGGTCACGGCCCAGCGGGGCGGCATGCGGCTCGTGGGCGTGCTGCTGGGGATCCAGGCCAACTCGATCCCCGAGGGCTCCGCCAAGCGCGAGGCTGAGGGCGCGGCCCTGCTCAGCTGGGGCTTCAACAACTTCGTCACCGTCCGGCCCCAGCTGCCGGAGGTCAAGCCGGTGCGGGTGTGGAAGGGCGCCGCCAACGAGCTGACCCTGGAGCCCGCCGGCGGCGCGCCGACGCTGGTGCTGGAGAAGGGCGCCGAGTCGTCGCTCACCGTCTCCGTGCGGCAGGAGGAGACGGTGACGGCCCCGGTGGCCAAGGGGCAGAAGCTGGGCGAGGTCATCTTCGCCGCCGACGGCAAGGAGGTCGCCCGCCTGGACCTGGTGGCCGCTGAGGAGGTCGCCCAGGGCGGGTTCTTCAAGCGGCTCTGGGACTCGCTCCGGCTCTGGATCACGGGGTTCTTTAATCGGTAAACCCGAGGGACCCGGGAGCATCCTCCCGGGTCCTTCTCTATGGGCCGGGCTGTTGACTGCCACCGGGGTTGCACCGGAGCGCATGAGCTCTGTTCGGGTTGACCGTGGATGGCGCCAGGGGCAACGGGTCCACGCGGACGTGCGGGACGGTCCAGGGATGGACAGGGAGGGGTACTTGTCTTATAGATACAATTCAGAACACCGGCGGGCGGGCCGCCGCCCATCCGATCCGAGAGGGTTGGTGAACAGGCATGACTACGGGAGTTTCCCGCTGGATCCACGTGGATGGTTCCCCCCGTCAGGTATGGCAGGCCCTGACGGACCCGGAGCACCTGAGAGGCTGGTTCTGCGATGAAGCAGAGGTTGACTTTTCCCCCGGCGCCGGCACCTATCGCTGTACCGGCAGGCACGTGCCCTGCGGGGCCCGTCCGGAACGGCTGCTGGAATGGGAGCCTGGGCGACTGGTGCGCTTTCACTGGACCCCGTCGGGCGACGAGACCGTGACCTTCCGTCTTACTCCCTCAGAGGGTTTTACCCGGTTGGAGGTCACGCACGTCTGCCAACGCAACGACTGCGCTACAGAGGACTGGCGGCTCATGACCGACTGCCTGTGGGCGTACTTCACCCTTCTGCTCAAGCAGTGGGTGGAGACGGGGAGCACCGGCTATCGCCTGACCTTCGACCCCGATCCGCCGTCGGTGATCAGGTTCCGGATCACCTGCCCGGTGCCCGCTGACGAGGCGTTCGCCGCGCTGACGAGGCCGGACAGGCTGGACTGCTGGATCTCCTCGGGCGCGCAGGTGGAGCCCCGGGTGGGCGGCAAGTACAGTCTTGGCTGGGGGACCGCCGGCGAGGACGGGCCCGGCCGGATCACGGCGTGGACCGAGGGCCGCCTCCTCGCCTACACCTGGTTCGAGTCCGGCCGTCAGACCGAGGTGGTCTGGCGGATATCGCCGCACGACGGCGGGTGCACGGTAGAGTTGGAACATGGCGATTTCGGCGGGTACACGGCCGCCTGCCTTGGATGCCGCCTGGGCTGGGCCGACTGGATGAACGTGCTCTGGCTGCACCTGCGGGGGCGGCCCGCCGCTCGGACCTGGCGGGGCGCGCTGCCCTTCGAGCACAGCAGAACGACCGCCCTCTCGTGAGGGCGGTCGTTCTGCGCGGCCGTATCAGCGTCATCGACGCGTCGTCTCTGAGACGGGTCTGCCGCGCTTCACAGAGAGCTGCTCCGCCATAGTTGGTAGGGCAGCTTACTTTCCAGAGACCAGCTCTGCCGTCTCCCGGGCGATCATGAGCTCCTCGTTGGTCGGGATGACCATGACCGTGACCTTCGAGTCGGGGCCGGAGATGATCTGCTCCTTGCCCCGGACCTTGTTGGCCTCCTCGTCGAACGTGACCCCGAGGAACCCGAGGTTCTGGCAGACGGCCCGGCGCAGCAGGGGCGAGTTCTCGCCGATGCCACCGGTGAAGACGATGCCGTCCACCCGGCCCAGCGCGGCGGCGTAGGCGCCGATGTACTTGCGCAGCCGGTATTCCATCATGTCGAAGGTCTCGATGGCGCGCGGATCGCCCTTCTCCATCTCCTCCTCGATCTGCCGCATGTCGCTGGAGATGCCGGAGATGCCCAGCATGCCGCTGTGCTTGTTGAGCATCGAGTTGACCTCGGAGATGCCGATCTCCTCCCGGGCCATGATGTAGGGGATCACGCCGGGGTCGAGGTCGCCGGAGCGGGTGCCCATGATCAGGCCGGCCAGCGGGGTGAAGCCCATGGAGGTGTCGATGGACTTGCCGCCCTCGACCGCCGCCACCGAGGAGCCGTTGCCCAGGTGGCAGGTGATCAGGTTCACCTCCTCGAGGGCCTTGCCCAGCATGGCGGCCGCCCGCAGCGAGACGTACTTGTGGGAGGTGCCGTGGAAGCCGTAGCGGCGCACCTTGTGCCGCTTGTACATCACGTAGGGCAGGGCGTAGAGGAACGCCTTGCGGGGCATGGTGGCGTGGAAGGCGGTGTCGAAGACGGCCACGCCGGGGGCGTGGGGGAGGGCCGCCTCCGCGGCGAGGATGCCGGTGAGGTTGGCCGGGTTGTGCAGCGGCGCCAGGTCGAAGAGCTCGCGCAGGGTCCGCTTCACCTGGTCGTCGATGATGACCGACCGCACGAAGGCCTCGCCGCCGTGGACCACCCGGTGGCCCACCGCCGCGATCTCCTCGGGGTTCTTGATGACCCCGTGCTCAGGGTCGGTCAGCGCCTTCAGCACCTTGCGCACGCCGGCGGTGTGGTCGAGGATGGTGCCGATCTCCTTGACCTTCTCGCCCGAGCCCTTGTACTCGAAGATGGCGTCCTCCATGCCGACCCGCTCCACCTTGCCGATGGCGAGGACGGACTCGGTCTCCATGTCCAGCAGCTGGTACTTGATCGAGGAGGAGCCGCAGTTCAGCACCAGGATTTTCATCGCCCAGTCCCCCCGTTCTTGATCCGGTCGCCGTCGGCGTCGTACTTGAAGAAGCCCTCGCCGGTCTCCACGCCCAGGTGGCCGGCGCGCACCAGCTTCTTCAGGTTGGGGGCGGGCCGGTACTTCAGGTCGCCGTACTCGCGCCAGAGCCGCTCGGCCATGACCAGCACGGTGTCGAGGCCGATGCGGTCGGCGATCTCCAGCGGCCCGCGGGGCATCTCGAAGCCCAGCCGCATGGCGGTGTCGATGTCCTCGGCCGAGGCGACGCCCTCCAGGAGCAGCTGACAGGCCTCGTTGATCAGGGGGACGATCAGGCGGGTGGTGATGTAGCCCGGCGACTCGTAGACCTCGACGCCGGTGCGGTCGAGCCGGTCCACGAGGGACATGACCTCGGCCACGGTCTCGTCGCTGGTCTTCAGGCCGCGCACCACCTGCACCACCTTGG
The DNA here is from genome assembly GCF_017874315.1 of Symbiobacterium terraclitae. NCBI lineage: Bacteria > Bacillati > Bacillota > Clostridia > Eubacteriales > Symbiobacteriaceae > Symbiobacterium > Symbiobacterium terraclitae. The sequence goes on from NZ_JAGGLG010000026.1 coordinate 36,367, forward strand.
TGCGCAGGATGGGCTGCAGGAAGTGGCAGCCGATGACCCGGTCGGGCCGGTTGGTGGCAGACGCCATCTCGGTGATGGAGAGGGTGGAGGTGTTGGAGGCGAGGATGACTTCCCCGCGGCAGATCTGGTCCAGCGTGCGGAGGAGCTCCTGGTCTTCCTTGATGTCCCCGATCCGCGCCGTGAGGACGAAGTCGGCCTTGGCCAGCTCGGTCATGTCCGTCGTGAAGCTGATGCGGGAAAGGATGGCTCGCTTCTCCGATTCCGTAATAGCCCACCGCTCAATCTCGTGCTGCAGCGACAGCTCGATCTGCCGGCGGGCCTGCGCCAGATCCTCAGCCGTCTGCCCGACCAGGATCACTTCCAGGCCCTTGGAGGCGACCAACTGGGCGATGCCGCGCCCGTTGGGCCCCGTACCGACGACACCCCAGGTACGAACCGACATAGTCACACTCCTTACCATGACGGTGGTCCCATCTTCTTGTGCGTTCGTTCCCAATCCCCAATCATAGCGACAATCGGCACCGTTTCCTAGACTCAAAGGACCAAATGTGAGCGCGCACTAAGGGGGGCAGACCGCTCCGTCGTTCAGCGGAGCCACCCTCATTCGGAAGTTCACCCGGCTCCTCCTCTCGGAGTATATATAGACAGTCTGGTTGCGGACGGAGCCGGGCATGCGGAGCGGGGCGGGCAGGGCGGCCATTTTCGCCCCGGCCCGCACCGGACGTCGGCAGGGTACATATCATGACCAGCAGGAGGCGGGCCAGTTCCCGCTGTCCCACTCCCCGAGTGCGGGCCGCCACATAGCAGACCCTTGCGGCGCCGCCCCTGGGGTCATCGCGATGGAAGGGGGAAGTCGAGCGTGGCCGACTTGCTCAGCACCCAGCTCCTGAAGCTTCAGTGCCTGGTGTGCGAGAACACTGGCGAGGCCTGCATCGAGTCGCGTTTCAAGTTGCCGCGCCGGGCTAAGAAGATCGCCGAGATCCAGGCCCGAATCGTCGACCTGGAGGCGGACGTCATCGACGGCCAGGTCTGCATCTCGGGCGTTCTGCACAAGCAGATCTTCTTCGTAGGCGAGGATCACCACGTACATCACGTTCCGGAAGACGTACCGTTTACCACCTTTGTGGACTGCCCCGGGGCGAAGGCCGGCGACGTGGCCGAGGTCAAGGCCAACATCGCCAAGGTCAGCTTCACCCTGGAGTGGTGGCAGGAGGTGGTGCAGCGGGTCATCGTGCAGTTCGTCGTGCGGGTCGCCGAGGACTGCCAGGTGAACGTGCGCCTCAACCCCCGCGGGCCGCGGGTGAAGGCCGAGTGCGTGGTCGGCGAGGCGACCAAGGCCGTCACCATCGAGAACATCGTCGAGCTGGACCGGCGGGCCATCAAGATCCGCGACCTGCAGGTCTCGCTGGAGGACGTGAAGGCCGAGGCCACCACCGATCAGGTGATGTTCCAGGGGACGCTCGTGAAGAATATCTTCTTCATCTCGGAAGACGATGTGGAGATCTTCCAGGAGGAGCGGGTCCCCTTCTCGGGCATCGCCGACGTCTGCGGCGCCGAGCCGGGTGACAACGTGACCCTGCAGGCCCAGATCATCCGGGTCGACAAGGTGCTCTCCGACGGCGTGCAGCTGCGCCAGCGGGTCGTGCTCTCGCTGTTCATCAAGGTCACCCGCACCTGCGAGATCAACGTGGCCGAGGATCCGACCGGCCCGCAGGTGATGGCCTCCCGGGTCATCGCCACCGGCGAGCGGCAGGTGCTGGTGGAGAACGTGACCGACCTCAACAAGCCGGCGCAGAAGATCCAGGAGATCCAGGCCCGGGTCGAGGACCTGGCCGTCGAGATCATCCCCAACAAGGTCGTCATCACGGGCGTTCTGCACAAGCAGATCTTCTTCGTGGGCGAGGACGACATCGTGCGCCACCAGGGCGAAGACATCCCGTTCACCACCTTCGTCGACCTGCCGGGCATCAACCCGGGCGACGAGGTCTCCATCACCCCGATTGTGGAGCACGTCGGCTTCGACCTGCTCGACAAGGTGTGGGTCGAGCACCACGGCCATGACGACGACGAGGGCCGCCCGGTCTTCCGGCGGCTGCTGCAGCGGACGGTGATCCTGCTCTGCGTGACGGGCAGCCAGGAGCATCCCATCCGCATTGCCCAGGCGCCCTTCGTGCCCCTGGCGGCCGGCTAGTCTCCGGCCCGCCCGCCGGCGCCAGGGCGCCGGGTGGCTGTACAGCAGTCCTGACGCCGGGGGCGGAGTGAGGGAGGCAACCCGTCAAGGGGCTGCCTCCCTCGGCGCGCTCTACTCGCAGCACCACTCGTGCCACCACCACTGCTCAAACTCGGCGATCAGCCCAGGCGGGTTGACCAGCCGGGTGGCCTCCAGGCACCAGTCGTCGTAGTCCCACTGGTGGACCAGGAGGGGCACGGGCCGGCCGAACCGGGCGAGGATGACGCCCGACTCCTGGAGCCGGCGGGCCACGCCCGTCACCAGGTTGAGCAGGGCCCGCCGGGCGGCGGTTTCCCAGGCGTCGTACCGCTCCGCGTCCTCCAGGAGGGCGGCGATCTCCTCCGGGCTCCGGTAAAGGCCCTGCCGCCGGAGCCAGCGGGCCAGGAGCCGGTGGCTCTCGGGGTCGGCCAGGCGGTCGCACTCCTGGCGGCTCAGCCCCACGGCCGTGACGAACTCCGGCTCCCACAGGGCGAAGTACCAGCGGGCCTCGCCGGGCTCCTCCCCCTGGCTGATGGCCTGCTGGAGGTGGTCCGGGGTGTTGTAGTAGAGCCAGAGCTTCATCCGGTGGGGGCCGTCATCGAAGTCGACGTAGAGGGAGAGGACGTACGCGTCCTGCAGGCGCGGGCGCTCGGCGAGCAGGAGCCCCTCGGCCAGGCGCTCGTAGAGGTGCTCCGCGAACGGTTCCATCCCGTTCACCTCGAATCCGCTTAGCTTGGGATGGAAGCTGTTCGACGGAATGACGTATTTTTCCTCTCAAGGCGAAATGATGAAAATGCGGTTCTGACCCCTGCGGGCGGGTCGTATACCTCCCGCGAGGTGGGACAGGTGCTCTTCTACCGCGCACGCCTTGACGGGCCCGCCGAGGTGCTGGACGTCTCGCTGAGCCCGGTGCGCCCCGCCCGCCGCGCGGCCGGGGCTCCACCGGCCGTCCTCGGGCAGGCGGACTGGCTCCACGGTCGGGTGCGGGTGGTGCTGCGGTACGGACCGGCGGAGGGACCGCTCCGGACCCACAGGGGATGGCTCTGCACCGACCTGCAGCCGGGGCGGCGCCTGCGCCTGGCGGGTTGCCAGCTGGACGGGGGCGAGGTGCTGCTCTCACTGGTCCCCGTGCCCGCCGGCGCCGGGCGGGAGCACCTGCGGGACCGGTTCCGGCTGCCCTTCCACCTGAACGCCTGGGGCGTGGAGGCGGTGACGGGGGTCCGGGCCGAGCTGTTCTGCATCCCGACCGTGCGCCCCGGCGCCCTGGCGCTGCGGGGCCGGGGCGTGGTCGTGCTGGAGACGCCGGCGGCCCGCCTGGTGCGGGCGATCCCCTTCTGCCGGCGGGTTGCCGTGGAACTGAACGCGCAGCTGCGCTGGCGGGCCCGGGCCGCCGTCGAGGGGGTGGAGGTGCGCGTCGGCCCCGGCGGCGCCGTGGAGGGATGGCTCCACGTGGCGGTGGACTGCCGTGGGGAGCCGGGGCCGGCGGGCGGGGCGGGACCCGGGATGGTGGACTCGTCTAGGATTGCCGCGGTGGCGGCGGTGCGCAGGGTGGACGCGGCGGTGAAGCGGCTGGAGGCCGAGGTGGTCGGCGGCGGGCTGGCGCTGGTCTCGGGCGGGGTGGAGCTGGACGTCGCCTGGGCGGACCGGTCGGGGCGGGGCCGCTGGTCGTCCCGGGAGGTGACCTTCAGCGCGCTTCTGCCGATCGCCGGCCTCTGCGAGGGGGACAGGCTGGAGCCGGTGGCGCAGGTGGAGCGGCTGTCCCGGGCGGGGAAGGGACGGGACGAGCGGGCCTTCGTGCTCGTGGGGGTCGGGCTGACCGCACTGCGGGCGGTCCACCTGGAGCTGGGCGGCGCCTGGTACCGGGCAGAGCGGGTGGTCGGGCAGGCCGTGGCGACGGTGGAGCTGAACGAGCCGCTCTTCCCGCGGGAGAGCCGGCCGGCGGCGGCTGAGAGGGAGCCGGACCGCAGGCTGGAACTGGCGACCGGACTGCAGGCGCCGTGGACGGCCCTCCGGGCGCGCATCCGCCGCACCGGCGGCCGGGCTGCGCTGGAGGTGCGGGTTGAGCCGTATGGGGCGGGCTCAGCCCGGGCGGATGAGCGGGCAGAACCGGACGGGGATCGCTCGGCCTCTGCCACGATGCGCGTGGAACTGCCTGGCGACCCTGGCGCGGTGTTGAGCCTGGCAGCGGTGGGGGCGCAGGCCGTGATCCGGGCGGGGCGGCCACTGCGGGACGGAGGGGTGGAGGTTGCGCTGCCGCAGGGGACGGCCACCGCGGCCTGGCACCCGCTGCCCGTGCCCGCGCGGTGGGCCGTCGACGTGCTGCCGCATCCCGGTGGCGTCACCTGCCTGGTGCGGGGCGACGGCGGTCTGCGCCGGGTCGCCCTGCCCGGCGCCGGCGGCGTGCCGGCCGCGGTGACGGTGGCCGGAACGGTCGTACCGGGCGCCGCGCTGAACAGACTGTGGGTGGAGGCGGTCAACGCATGACGGAAACGAATGCGAGCGTGTTCCTGCCGCGCGGAATCTGCCAGCGCGCATCGCTGGACAGCAACAGGTCGCCATGCTAAAATACGATGTGCTTGCAAAGCGGTCGCTTAGCTCAGTTGGTAGAGCACGTGCTTTACACGCATGGGGTCGGGGGTTCGAGTCCCTCAGCGACCACCATCGAAGTTCAGGCCGGGCCTTGTGCCCCGGCCTTCTTTGCTTTCCTGACCACCTGACGTGGCCGCTCGGAACCGCGCGTCTGCTCCGGGCGGCCTCTCCGGTATGCGGCGCCCGCTGCCGGCGGTGCGGGACAGTCGGGAGTGCCCGTGCTTCGTGATCCCGGGACCACGGGAGACGGTCATGCCCCACGGTTGTCGGGTCGATTATAGAGGTCGGAAACATCTATCGAATGGCTAATTGACGCAACACACACGCAGCCTTAACAATAGGTTCTGGCCACCGGATGCCAAACACGCCGCCAGCCCGCAGCGTGTTCGCTCTGGCGCGGCGTTTTCCAGGGGAGGGGTGCATTCCTTGCAGCAGCCGATGCGCTCGTACTGGCACATCCTGCGCCAGTACATCGCGCCCCAGAGGGGCACGGTCCTCCTGATGGTCGTCGCCCTGCTCGCCAGCGTCGGCCTGCAGCTGGCCGGGCCCAACGTCGTCAGCCGGTTCCTGGACGCCGCCCGGGCCGGCGCCCCGCAGCCGCTCTTGGTGTGGATGGCCCTGACCTACGTCGGCATCATGGCCCTGGCCAAGGTCTGCGACGTACTGGTGGGCTACTGGGCCGCACAGGTGGCCTGGACCGCCACCAACGCCCTGCGGGAGGAGCTGACCGCCCACCTGCTCTCCCTGGGTCCCTCCTTCTGCAAGGCCCGCCTGCCAGGCGAGCTCATCGAGCGGGTCGACGGTGATGTCAACGGCCTGGCGGAGTCGTTCTCCAGTTTCTGGGTGAACCTGGTGGGGAACGGCCTGCTGCTGGCCGGCATCGTGGCGGTGGGGTTCTGGAAGGACGTCCGCATCGGCCTGGCGCTGCTCCTGTTTGCGGCGGTCGCGGCGGCCGTGCTGGCCCGGGTGCGGCGTCCGGCCGTCGCCTACGTCGTACGGGACCGGGAGCAGAGCGCGGCTCTGTACGGCTACCTCGGCGAGGCCATGGCGGCTTCGGAGGACCTCCGGTCCCAGGGCGCGGTGCCGTACGCCCTGCGCCGTCTCTTCGAGCACCTCCGCAGCTGGGTGCCCGTGCGCCTTCAGGCCGACCTCCGGCGCAGCGCCGTCTGGATGACCGCCGTCACACTCGTCGTGCTCGGCACCGCCGTCGCCTTCGGGGTGGGCGGCGCCCTGTATCAGCTAGGCGCCATCTCGCTGGGTACGGTCTACCTGGTCATCGCCTACATGGGGATGATGGCCGGCCCCATCGACATGCTCCGCACCGAACTGCAGAAGCTGCAGGGCGCCGAGGCCGGCATCCAGCGGGTGCGGGAGCTGCTGGAGACCCGGTCCGTCCTGGTCGACGGCACCGTCCGGCTGCCCGCGGGCCCCCTGGCGGTGGAGTTCAGGGACGTGCACTTCCGATACGATGACGAGGCGGTGACCGGCCAGGACGAGGGGCCCAGCGTCCTGCAGGGGGTGAGCTTCCGGCTGGAGCCCGGCCGCACGCTGGGGCTGCTGGGGCGGACCGGCAGCGGCAAGACCACCGTGGTCCGGCTGCTGTTCCGGTTCCACGACCCGCAGCAGGGCGAGGTGCTGCTGGGCGGCGTCAACCTGCGCGACGCCCGGCTGGAGTCCGTCCGCTCCGCCGTCGGCCTCGTCACGCAGGATGTGCAGATCATGGAGGCCACCCTGCGGGACAACATCACCTTCTTCGATCCGGAGGTGCGGGACGACCGGCTCCTGGCGGTGATCGACGGTCTGGGGTTCCGACAGTGGGTGGACCGGCTGCCGCAGGGCCTGGACACCCCGGTCTCCCCCGCGACGCTCTCCGCCGGCGAGGCCCAGCTGGTGGCGCTGGCCCGGGTGTTCCTCAAGAATCCGGGCCTGGTCATCCTGGACGAGGCCACCAGCCGGCTGGACCCGGCCACCGAGGCCCTGCAGCTCAGGGCCTTCGAGCGCCTGCTCCGGGGTCGGACCGCGATCGTGGTGGCCCACCGGCTGTCGACGGTGGAGCGGATGGACGACATCCTGATTCTGGAGGGGGGCAGGGTGGTGGAGTACGGGCCGCGCGCGGTGCTGGCGGCCGATCCCCGCTCGATCTTCGCGCGGTACCTGCGCACCTGGGGGCGGTGGTCGGATGAGGGGTAGCGCACATTCCATGCCGTCGACCAACTACTTCGTCTGGCGCCTGATCGCGTACGGGCGGCTCCTGTACGCTGCCAAGGCCGCGTGTTGGATCGCCTATCACGTCTGGCCCCTCATCCCGGGCCTGTTGGCCAAAGCCCTGTTCGATTTCCTGGAGGGGGACGCGGCGGCGGGCTTCAACGTGCCCACCGCACTGGCCCTCCTGGTCGCGGCCGGGCTCGGCCGGCTGGGGATCATGTGGGGCGCGGTGGTCTCCGGCACCTGCTGCTGCGCAACCTGCTGGAGCGGATCCTGCGGCGGTCCGGCTCCGGGACCGCCCCGGGCAGCGTCGGCGAGGCGATCTCCACCCTGCGCGACGACGTGGAGTCCGTGGACGGGGTGGTGGACTGGCCGTTCGACGTGACGGCCGCCCTTGCCTACGCCTCCGGGGCCATCGCGGTCCTTCTGACCGTCGATGCGCGAATCACCGTGGCGGTCTTCCTGCCGCTGGCGGCGGTCATCGCCACCGCCCAGCTCCTGCGCACGAGGCTTCAGCACTACCGGGCCGCGAGCCGCCAGGCCACGGCCCGCGTGACGGGGGTCATCGGCGAGATCTTCACCGCCCGCCAGGCGATCCAGGTCGCCGGCGCGGAGGCCGCGGTCGTGGCCCGCCTGCGCAGGCTGGGCGAGGAGCGCAAGCGGGCCGTCCTGCGCGAGCGGCTGCAGGACCTGTCGCTGGACGCGGTCTTCACCGGCACCGTGAACCTGGGCACCGGCCTGACCCTCCTCGCGGCGGCCTCCGCGATGCGGGCCGGGACGTTCACCATCGGCGACTTCGCCCTGTTTGCCACCTACCTCTCGCAGGTTGCGGAGTTCACCTCCTTCGTGGGTTACCTGGTCGCGATGTACCAGAAGACCCGGATCGCCTTCCGGAGGCTGGTGGACCTGCTGCAGGGCGCCCCGCCCGCGGCGCTGGTGGCCCACCACCCGGTGCCGCTGGCAGGTCCGCTGCCGGACCTCCCCGCACCGGCCAGGAGCGCCGGGGACCGCCTCCGGCACTTCGCGGTGAGGGGGATCACGGTCCGGCATCCTCGGGGCGGCGGGATTGAGGACGCCTCCCTCGAAATCGAGCCCGGCACGCTGACGGTGATCACCGGCCGGGTCGGCTCGGGCAAGAGCACGCTGCTCAGGGCCATGCTGGGCCTCGTCGAGACCCAGTCCGGCGAGCGGTTCTGGAACGGGCGCGCCGTGGCACGCCCCGGCGAGTTCCTCGTGCCCCCGCGGGTCGCCTACGTGCCGCAGGTGCCCGTGCTGCTCTCCGGAACCGTCAGGGAGAACATCTGCCTCGGCCTGCCCTGTGCCGACGAGGCGCTGCGCCGGGCCGTGCGCGACTCGGCCCTGGAGCGGGACCTCCTGGCGTTCCCGCAGGGGCTGGACACGGTGATCGGGACCCGCGGGGTGCGGCTCTCCGGGGGGCAGATCCAGCGCACGGCTGTGGCCCGGGCGCCGGTCCGGGAGCCGGAGCTGTTCGTGTTCGACGACATCTCCAGCGCCCTCGACGTGGAGACGGAGCAGCAGCTGTGGCGGCGGGTTCTGGCCCGCGGGGTCGCGTGCGTGGCGGTGTCGCACCGCCCCGCCGTGCTGCGGCAGGCGCACCGCATCATCGTCCTCGACGGCGGACGCATCGTCGGGTGCGGCCGGCTGGAGGAACTCCTCGAGACCTGCCCGGCGATGCGGGACCTGTGGTCCGCATCCGCGGAGGGCGCTCCGTAAGAACCGAAGCGGTGGCGATGGCGGTGCCGGGCGGCCGGCGATGAGCTGCCCCGGGCTGCCTCCCGCAGCGGCGGAATGGCGGAGGGGGAGGAGATCCCACTCGCGGGGTGCTGGAGAACTCGGGTGGATCCCTCCGACCGGTCTGGGAGCTATGCCTTGACAGGCAGGGGTAGTACTTTAGTACTATTAATACTGGCCTGTAGGGAGTAATACCCGCAACGAAAGTGCCAGTTCGGACCATACCAGCTTCCTGATATACTGAATCGCACAGTCCAGGATTTAGCAACTGATCACAGGAGGTCGAATTCGTGCACAGGTCCATGAAGGTTATCTCTGCAACAGTGGCTCTGGGTATCGTGGCATCCCTGTTCGCTGTGTCCCCGGCCCTGGCGGCCGAGGAGGTGCGTGTCGACGTCCAGTCCGGCCGTGGTGCGTACTTCACGGTTACGAACGTCGTGGAGCGGGTGGAAGCCTTTCCTGTCCTTCTGAAGGCCGAGGCGCCCGTGACGGTTTCCTTCCACGGCGACACTCCTCTCTGGGTGAACGTTGACGAGTACGATTCGATCGTGGTCTCCGGCGGGTTCGTTATGTTTGGGAACCATGTCCGCCCGGTCCAGTTTGAAGGCGACTCCTTCACCCTCACCACCCCCGGTTACTACCACGTGATGGCAGCCCCTGAGGCCGCCATGGCGACGGAGGTCGCGATCGAGCTCGTGGCCCCGGGGGCCGGCGAGCCCGCCACCGAGCCTGCTGAGGAGCCGGCCGCCGAGCCTGCCGAGCAGCCTGCTGAGGAGCCGGCCACCGAGCCTGCCGAGCAGCCTGCTGAGCAGCCGGTTGCTGAGCCCGCCGAGGAGCCCGCTCCGGAGGCCCAGTCCGAGGCCGTCGCCGCGGTTCCCACCCCGTCCACCGTGCTGGTGAACGGCGAGGCGGTCGCCTTCGAGGCCTACAACATCGACGGCTACAACTACTTCAAGCTCCGCGACCTGGCCGCGGCCCTGAGCGGCAGCGCGAAGCAGTTCGAGGTGACCTGGGACGAGGAGAAGAACGCCATCAACCTCGTCTCCGGCACGGCCTACACCCCGGTCGGCGGCGAGCTCACCGCCTCCGGCGAGGCTGCGGCCCAGCAGGCCACGCCCACCACGGCCAAGGTCTACGTCAACGGCGCTGAGGTGGAGGTCACGGCCTACAACATCGGCGGCTACAACTACTTCAAGCTGCGCGATATCGCCAAGGCCATCGACTTCGGCGTCACCTGGGATGCCGAGACCAGCACCATCGGCATCGACCCGGCCAGCTCCTACACGGAGTAAAGCCAGGATAAACGAGAAGGCACTTCCGGAACGGGCCGTCTGCCCTCCGGAAGTGCTTTTTCCTCCGCAGCGGAACACCTGCGCCGGGTCCACGTGCATGCGCGGGGCAGACGATGGGGCCCGGCCGGGACGAGCCCGGCAAGCTGCGCCCCGGAGCGAAAGCGGACGAGCGGTACGCCAACAGCGCCCCCGGTCCGGAGCTGATGGAAGACGGCGCAGCCGAGCCGTAGAACCACAGGAACCCGCGGGTGGCAGGCACCTGCGGGTTCCGTCGCGCTATAGCTTCGTCAGGATCTCAGGCCCGTTTTCCGTGATCGCCACCGTATGCTCGTACTGCACGCAGATGGACCCGTCCACCGTGCGGGCGGTCCAGCCGTCGGGGTCGACCTTGGCCCGCCAGTCTCCCATCGTGATCATCGGCTCGATGGCGATGGTCATGCCCGGCCGCAGGGTGAGGCCCGTGCCCGGCGTGCCGTAGTGGGGCACCTCGGGCGGCTCGTGCAGGTTCTGCCCTACGCCGTGGCCGATGAAGTCCCGGACCACGCCGAATCCGTGGGCCTCGGCCAGCGTCTGGATCGCGTGCCCGATGTCGCCCATCCGGTTCCCCGGCAGGGCAACGGCGATGGCGGCGTAGAGCGCCTCCTCCGTCACCCGCATCAGTTCCCTGACCGAAGGCGAGACCTCGCCCACCGCGTACGTCCAGGCGGAGTCGCCGTGATAGCCCTTGTAGTAGGCGCCGATGTCGATGGTGACCACCTGGCCGGGCTTCAGCTTCTTTCCGGAGGGGAAGCCGTGGCAGATCACGTCGTCCACCGACGCGCAGATCGACGCCGGGAAGCCGTTGTACCCCTTGAAGCTGGGCGTGGCGCCCCACCGGGCGAGGAACTGCTCCACGAAGCGGTCGAGCTCCCGCGTGGTGACGCCCGGCTGCACCTTCTCCGCCAGGGCGGCATGGCACTCCGCCACGATCCGGCCGGCATCCCGCATGATGGCGATCTCCCGCTGCGATTTCAGCTTGATCAATACATAGCCCCCTAGCCAGAATGCTTCTCCATTCATCCTACCGCATCTGGTTCACATCAGGAAGTCAATCATGCGAATCTGTCCCAGGAGGAGTCCCGTCCGGCCGGGGCGAACCTCACGGCCAAGGAGGCGATTCCCATCGTGCTGAACCGCCTGGCAGACTACCACACCCACACCGTCCGCTGCGGCCACGCCACGGGCAGCATGGAGGCTTACGTGGAGGCGGCCATCGCCCGGGGCCTGGGCGAGATCGGCTTCTCCGACCACGTCCCCATGTACTGGCTTCCCGAGGAGCGGCGCGACCCCACCTGCGCCATGGCCATGGCGGAGCTGGAGGAGTACGTGTCCGACGTGCTGCGCATCCGGGAGCGATACCCGGAGATCCCCGTCCGCCTGGGTCTTGAGGCCGATTACGTCCCCGGCCACGAGGAGGCCCTCTCCCGGCTGCTGGAGGCCTACCCGTGGGACTACGTGATCGGCTCGGTCCACTTCCTCGGCGAATGGAACTTCGACCACCCCGACTACGTGCGCCGCTACGACGAGTGGGACATCGGCGCGCTGTACGACCGCTTCTTCGCCCTGGAGCGGGCGGCGGCAGAAAGCGGTCTGTTCGACTTCCTCGCCCACATCGACCTGATCAAGAAGTTCGGCCACCGGCCTGCGCACTCGCTGGACGCCGCCTACGCCGAGCTGGCCGACGCCATCGCCCGGGCCGGCGTGGCCATCGAGCTCTCCACGGCCGGCCTGCGCAAGCCCGTGGGCGAGGTCTACCCCGCCCCGGCCCTGCTGCGGGCCTGCTGCGAGCGCGGCGTGCCGCTGGTCATCTCCTCGGACGCCCACGCACCCGGGGAGGTGGGCTGGGGCTTCGAGGACGCCCGGGACCTGGCCCTGCGTACGGGCTTCACCCAGGTGGCCCGGTTCGAGGGGCGGCGCCGCCGGATGGTGCCGCTGGCGTGAGCGCGTGAGAGAACAGAGCGAGCGGGTCCTCCCTGACGGGAGCCCCGCTCGTCTCGTCTTTTCGCTGCACGGCTCAGGAGGTCTACACGCCCCAGAAGCCCTTGCCCGCCGGGTAGGCTGCGATCCCCGGAATGCCGGCAGTCGTTGGGTACGCGGAGGGAACGGTCGCAACGGTCGTCACGGGAACGGCGTACTCGTAGACGCGGTAGACCGTTGCGTTCGCGGCGGGATAGGCCGCCGCACCCGGGGCGATGAACAGGTCATCAGCGCCGGCCTGCGCGCCGATGAAAGGGGAGAATGCCGGGATCTTGCCAAAGCCACCGTATTGCAAAGCGGTGCACCTCCTCTCCTACACAGTCTATGGATGCCGGAGGCGGCTGGTGAAAGCGGCCGCAGAGTTCCCCGGGGTCCGTGGGGCCTGCGGCTCCGCCACATCATACGTCCGACGGCGAGCGGGGGTGCCCGGGGAGCCGTTCCAGGCGCAGGTGGCTGTACGCCACCGTGAAGCCGAGCCGGCGGTTCAGCGCGCGCATCATGGCCTCGCACCGGCGGATGGGCTCCTCTGCCACGGGCGGAAGGGAAGCAACCTCCTGTACCAGGTGCAGCGTGCGCTGATAGGGACGGAAGCCCCGCTTCATCAGGAATCCGGTGGAGTCAGACGCGTCGCCGGCGGTGGCCGGGCCCGGTCACTGCCGTGCGCCAGAGGGACTCCGGGCCTTTCGCTCAGCGCTGACCGGAGCCCTGCTGGCCGGATCCTTCGAGCTGCTCCTCATCTCCTGGCGCCTCGTCTGTGGGCTCCCAGGCGACCAGCGTGAGGCCCAGGTCGTTTTCCAGCGCCTCGATCAGCGCGAGCTGCTCGTCGGTGAGCTGGGCCAGGCGGTAGGGAGGCATGGGCACACTTCCTTTCAATCCAGAATTGCGCTTCTCACGAGCAGGATTCCCCAGCGCCCCGGGTTAATTACTCGCACGAGGAGGTTGAGTGCACATGCTGCGGACCCGTCTGTGTGACCTGCTCTCGATCCAGTACCCCATCATCCAGGGCGGGCTGGCCTACCTGGCCCTGGCCGACCTGTGCGCCGCCGTCTCCGAGGCCGGCGGCCTGGGGCAGATCACCGCGGCCACGCTGGGCGACCCCGAGGCGCTCCGGGCCGAGATCCGCAAGGTGAAGGCCCGCACCGGGAAGCCCTTCGGTGTCAACTTCGCGATGGGCTACCGGACCCTCGAGGCCTACATCGACGTCGCCCTCGAGGAGGGGGTGCGCATCGTCACCATCACCGGCGGAAACCCCGAGCCCTACATGAAGTACATCGACGCCCGGGTGCCGGGCGTGAAGAAGATCATCCTGGTGGCCGGCGTGCGGGCGGCGCAGAAGGCCGAGTCGCTGGGCGCAGACGCGGTGATCGCGGTCGGGTACGACGGCGGCGGCCACCTGGGGAAGGACGACGTGGGCACCATGGCGCTGATCCCCCGCATCGTGGAGTCGGTGAAGATCCCCGTCGTGGCCAGCGGCGGCATCGTCGACGGCCGCGGGCTCGTGGCCGCGCTGGCCCTCGGTGCGGACGGCATCGAGATGGGCACGCGCTTCGTGGCGGTGCAGGAGTGTCCGGCCCACGAGAACTACAAGCGGCTCCTGCTGGAGACCCGGGAGAACGAGACGGTCATCATGGAGCGGTCCATCGGCCGGCCGGCCCGCGTGCTGAAGACCGGCGGGGCCGAGCGGGTGCTGGAGGCCGAGGCGCGGGGCGCCACCCTGGAGGAGCTCCTGCCGCTCATCTCGGGGCAGGTGAACGCGAAGGCGGCAGTGGAGGGGAAGCTGGACGAGGGGTTCGTCTACGCCGGGCAGGGCGTGGGCCTGATCCGGGACATCCCCACGGTGGCCGAGCTGTTCGGGCGCATCCTGGCCGAGGCGAGGGCCGTGGGCGAGCGGATGCGCGCCCTCGGCGTCTGACCGGCGGCAGCGAGCACACGGAAAGGGCGGCCCGCAGGGACCGCCCCCTCGCCATTCCTAGTGGACCTTGCCGTCGGAGACCATCTTGGTGATCATGCTCGCCAGGGCCTGCTGCTCCTCCTTGGTTCCCACGTCCCAGAGCTCCTTCAGCAGCCGCTGCTCACGGTTGCGGGGGTCGACCTTCTGGGCGAGGAAGTTGCCGATGTTGGCGGCCGCAGTGGCGATCGTCGACTCCGAGGCACCGGCCCGCTTCGCCTCATTTACCCGTTCCGACAGAAACTGCTTCCACTGCTCAAAGGATTCCAGGATCGGGGTGTCGGGGGAGACGTTACTCATACTCGCTTTGACCTCCTGTGCCGCATACACGGAATTCGGCCACCCTTGGCCTCAGCCAGTAGTCTGCGCACAGGAGCGCGCGATCATGCCTGCAATCCCAACTCACTTCTGCGCGCAGCGGACGTGGGCGTAGGTGTACCGCTTCCGCCCCAACTGGGCGGCGCGTGTTCCGGCGCGCATCGCCCGCCCGCAGACGGAGCAGGCCATGTCGGAGGGCAGCACGACCGTCCTGAGCGGCTCCGGCACCGGGCGGCGCTGCGGGGTCGCCTTGCGCGGGGGCTTCCAGGCCACGATCCCCTCGGCGGCCAGCCATTCCAGGGTCGACTGCTTGTCGGGCGCGACCAAATAGACCTCCTGGACTGCGGCGCCGTTTTTCGCCAGCAGCCGGAGGCCTGTCTCGGTGAACCGCTGGAAGGTGACCTCGAAGCCGTGGGTACCCAGGGGGCTGATCGGGCCGGGGATGATGCTGGTGACCAGGTCGCACTCGGCGATGTGCTCCAGCACCGGCCAGAGCTGTTCGATCACGCTGTGCTCCCGCTTGATCTTGCCCGCGCGGTACTTCTTCAACAGGCCTCAATCCTCGCTACGTCGTGCTCGCGGTGCTAGCCGTCGTCCTGCCGGCGGGTGCGGATTCTGCGCTGCAGGTCGAGAATGCGGTTGATGAGACCGGGCGAGTTGGCCTGCATGGCGTGATCCATGGCCCACTCGGCAAACAGGTGGGCCTCCTCCAGGCGTCCGATCTCCAGGGCGTTCTCGCCCATGACCCAGGCAGCCTCGCCGATGTGCCCCGGGGTAACCCCCGGGCGGCCGGGGACGAACACCTCCTGGCAGAGCCGGGCCGAGCCGGCCAGATCCCCCTCCAGGTGCGCCTGCAGCGCCCGGGCGCAGAGCAGCTCGGCGGCGAGCGTGTCCGACGGGTTCTCCCTCAGGTACTCGTTCACCGCGGCGAGGGGCGGTTCCGCCAGGTCCGGTGCGCCGACCCCCAGGTAGCAGCGGGCGATGCCGAGCAGGGCCCGGGCCCGGTCGTGCGAGCGCCGCCGGGCGGTGAAGCTGGCTGCGGCCTCCTCGAAGTGCCCGATGGCCGCCGCGTAGTCGCGCAGCTGCTGGTGCGCCATCGCCAGGAACCAGTGTGCGTCGCCGTCGTGAGCGGCCATCTCCTCGGGCCGCCGGGCGAGATAGGTGGAAAGGTGGTCGGCCGCGCGGCGGGCCTCGCCAATGCGGAGACACGCCTCCCCCAGGGAGAGGCGTGCGCTGCTCTCGGTTGCAGCGTCGCCTGCGGCCGCGGCGGCGACGGCGGCCTGCTCGGTCAGACGCACGGCGGCGTAGAGGTCGCCCAGCAGCAGGGCGGCACGGCCGGCCAGACAGAGGACCTCGCCCCGCTCCGCAGCGGTGAGATCACCGGGCAGCAGACGCTCCGCCTCCCTGCGGGCCTGGAGGTAGGCACCTGAGTCGAATAACTGCCGCAGCCTGGCTAGCGACATTGCATCTCCCCCCGGCGCAGCCCCCCGCTCCCGAAGCGATCCGGGCGATCAGTGGCCGGTGATCGCGGCGATGGTCGCCTGCAGGAGGTTCTGCTTGCCCGCAACCAGGAACAGGGTCAGGCCGCAGATGAAGAGGAAAGTGGACAGCAGCGCCGGTACGCGGACCCTGGCAAAGGGCCCGGCCTTCACCAGCAGGCCGGTGGCGGCGGCGAGGATGGCGTTGCTGACCAGGAACAGAGACCACCAAAGCACCAGTTCGTTGAGACTCACCAGAGCGCCTCCCCACTGCAAGTATCACATGACATGCACGAAAGCACTGCGGTGCTAAGGACTTATTATAGACGATCGGTTCAGAAGGGTCTAGTATGAAAAGATCGACGCCCACTCTGCTTGCCTCGGGCGCGGCGGGCGATTGACGGCTCGCCGCGCACTGTGATAGAATGGGCCGTGCCGCAGAGCGGTGGGTTGGCGAAGTGGTAACGCGGCGGTCTGCAAAACCGTTATCCGTGGGTTCAAATCCCACACCCACCTCCAGATGAAGTCGCCCGGTTGCCGTGTGCAGCCGGGCGACTTCCGCGTCCGGCCGCCGGAACGGATAGGTTAACATAACATGAGAAGCCGGCATACGCTGGACCGGAGGTGGGGACCCACTATGTTCGGTAAGCCTTTCTTTAAGAAGCCATTCTTTAAGTTCCCCTTCTGGAAGTTCAACAAGTTCCCTTGGTGGGGCATCTAGTCTCCAATCGGGCGGGCCGACCGAGGGCCCGCCCGCTGCGCGCCTTCGGGGCGACGCGCGGCTGCGGAAGGAGAAGCGGCGGTCGCGCGTGGAATAACAAGGGCGTGACCGCTGAAGCCAAACACGAGTCGAAGGGTGTGCAAGAACGGTGAACACACGGCAGCGCGGCAAGGGTCGCTCCTCCACAGCCATCTGGGCGGTGTCGGCAGTCGCCGTCCTGCTCGCGGGCGGTCTGATCGGGGCCAGCCTCTGGTCCACCCGGGGCGGCGGTTCCGAGGCGCCGTCCGGCGGCGTGCTCAGCGACGCCGAGCGGGGGGCGGTGCGGAACGCGATCGGCAGAGAGGATGCCCCGGTCACGGTCATCGAGTACATGGACTATGCCTGACCGGCCTGCGCCACGGCCCACGAGGTCGTGAGTCCGCAGTTGGCGGACCTGGCAGCATCCGGCGAGATTCGGTTCGAGGTCCACTACCTGCCCATCTTCCAGGCCACGGGGCGCGCCATCGTCGCCGTGGAGTGCGCGGGCGAACAGGGCTACTGGTGGGCCATGCACGGCCACATCCTGAGGAACCAGGCGCAGGGGATCCGGGCGCAGAAGACCGTCGACGACCTGGACGCCCTGCTGAACCGGTACGCGGCCGACCTCGGCCTCGACACCGCCGCCTTCGCCCAGTGCCTGGCCTCGGACGAGAAGGCGGACGAGCTCCTGCCCCGCGTGATCGAGCAGTACGAGGCCGCGCAGGAACTTGGTATCAACGGAACCCCGACCTTCGTCCTAAATGGAAAACCGCTCTCGATCAAAGCCTGGGATGATGTTCTCGAGGCGGTGAGAGAGGAGTTGAAACGCAAGTGAGTCTGAGACGGCTGTTGCAGGGAATCGGCGTGCTGGCCGTGGCCGGGCTGGCCATCTCCACCTACCTGACCTACGTCTACACCACGGATTCGGTGGCGATCTGCTTCGGGGGCGGCGGGTGCGATACCGTGCAGCACAGCCCCTATGCCTGGATCATGGGGATTCCGATCCCCACGCTGGGCGCCGCCGCCTACCTGCTGGTGCTGGGGCTTGCCGCTGTCGCCCTGCGCGGCCGGGAGCCGGCTGAGTGGACCGTGCTGGCGCTGTTCGGCACGTCCCTGGTCGGCCTGCTGTTCTCCGCCTACCTCACCTACCTGGAGCTGTTTGTCATCCACGCGATCTGCACGTGGTGCGTCGTCTCCGCCGTCATCCAGGTCTTACTGTTCGGCATGGCCGTCGTGCTCTGGCGGCGCCACCAGCAGTCTGTATAGCTTTTTCGCGGCCGGTCATATACTACTACGGCAGATACCCTCGGCTTCGAGACGCTTCGTGCGATCCCTCGGAGCCGATTTCCTGCAAAGAGGGGTGAAACGGCCGTGCACGCGATCACGATAGGGACTGCGGCAGGGATCGACGAGATTCGCCAGCGCCTGGACGACGAGTTCAGGCTGCTCGAGGAAGAGGGCGTCAGGGTCCGCATCGGGCAATCGCACAGGGGCCACTTCGCCTTTCTCGACTGCGAGATCGACGGTGGGGACGCCCGGTCGTCCCGGACGGATGCCCTCCTGCGTCACTATGTCGCCAGCGCCCTGTCTGACGTGATCGTGGAGAAATGGGAGCGCGACCTGATCCGCAAGATCATCCGCGGTTCGTACTCCTACTTCTCTCGGGACGAGCAGGATCTCATCGCGGACTATACAGGACGCACCCTCAGGGGAAACGGCGACTCTCACCACGGGTATGCGGTCAACCGCAAGAGCAAGATCCTCCACCGGTTGCGCGACTACCTCGACACAGCCGACGAGCTGGTGCTGGAGGGCTTCGTGAACTTCCGGCTGCGCGATTACATCGAGGAGCTGGAAGACGCCGTGGACCGGGCGGTTGACGAGTTCCTGATGGAACGGGAGTACCGCGAGTTCATCCGACTCCTCAGGCACTTCGTCGAGATCCAGGAACCCCGCATTGCGCATGTCCACGTGCTACTGGGCCCGGAAGGCTCCTTCCGGCTGGTGGACGACGACGGCGGCGCCATCCGCAGCGAGGCCCTGGAGGAGTTCGTCGTCGAGATGGTGGAGAGCGAGGTCAACTACGAGGACCTCCTGATCTCGGCGCTGATCACCCTGGCGCCCCGCACGCTCACCGTCCACCGGACGGGCCGGCCGCCTGGGCGCGACGAGGCATGGGAGACGATCCTCGGCGTGTTCGGCGACCGGACCGTGGAGTGCGAGGGCTGCGCCATCTGCAGCCCGGCCCGGGCGGGCACCTGCGAGCCGTCGCCGGCGTCGCTTCACCACTAGCCGTGAATGGAGTACCACGATGGTCTAAGTTCTCACAACCTTTGTCGCTCCACAAGGAGGGTGGCTGCCCTCCTTGTGTCATTTCCGACTGATCGGTTGGTACTGACGAGGCTGCATCTTCCCTCCACACAATGTTGTGCCCGGAATGGGAGGAATTATCCCCTGTCCTGGATAACTAGCATTGGGTCAGTCTATGCTAGAGGTTGGAAAGGAGATCGGATTCAGTGAACATGGCAAGCTTGGCCTGGACCGCGCCAGTGGCCGGAGCGCTGGCACTGCTCACAGCCTACCTGCTGGCGAGCAAGATCAACCGGCAGGATCCAGGCACCCCCCGCATGCGGGAGATCGCGGCCGCCATCCACGATGGCGCCATGGCCTTCCTCAATCGGGAGTACCGGACCCTGGTCTACTTCGTGCTCGCCCTCGCAGCCATCATCGTTATTGCTGGCTTTACCACCGATGCCATGCAGTGGCAGACGGCCATCGCCTTCGTCACCGGCGCAGTCTGCTCCATCCTGGCTGGCAACTTCGGCATGCGCGTGGCCACCCAGGCCAACGTCCGCACCGCGAACGCTGCCCAGCACGGCCTCAACAAGGCGCTGGACATCGCCTTCTCCGGCGGCGCCGTCATGGGTCTCTCCGTCGTGGGCCTCGGCATGCTCGGCGTCGGCATCATCTATATGATCTTCGGCAACCCGGACATCGTGAACGGCTTCGCCCTGGGCGCCTCCTCCATCGCCCTCTTCGCCCGCGTCGGCGGCGGCATCTACACCAAGGCTGCGGACGTCGGCGCTGACCTGGTGGGCAAGGTGGAGGCCGGCATCCCCGAGGACGACCCGCGCAACCCGGCCGTCATCGCCGACAACGTCGGTGACAACGTCGGCGACGTCGCCGGCATGGGCGCCGACCTCTTCGAGTCCTACGTCGGCGCGACGATCGCCGCGATGGCCATCGCGGTGGTCAACGAGGACATCGACCCGAACCTGGCCGCCCTGCCGCTGCTGATCTCCGCCGGCGGCATCGTCGCTTCCATCATCGGCACGCAGTTCGTCAAGGGCAAGGAGGGCGCCAACCCCGCCAAGGCCCTGAACATGGGTACTTACGCTGCCGGCATCGTCACCCTGGTCATCGCCGGGCTCATCTCCTTCCTGGGCTACGGCACCCACATCTACTTCACCGCGGTGGTGGCGGGCCTCGTGGCCGGCATCCTGATCGGCCAGCTGACCGAGTACTACACCTCGGGCGATTACGGCCCCGTCAAGTCCATCGCTGACGCCTCCGAGACCGGCCCGGCCACCAACATCATCGCCGGTCTCGGCGTCGGCATGATGTCCACCGGCCTGCCGATCCTGGTCATCGGCATCGCGACCCTGGTGGCCTACGCGGTGGGCGCCGGCTCCGGGCAGGGCCTCTTCACCATCGCCCTGGCCGCCGTGGGCATGCTCTCCACCACCGGCATGACCGTCGCCGTCGACGCCTACGGCCCCATCGCCGACAACGCCGGCGGCATCGCCGAGATGAGCCACCTCGATCCCAAGGTCCGCAAGACCACCGACACGCTCGACTCCGTGGGCAACACCACGGCCGCCATCGGCAAGGGCTTCGCCATCGGCTCCGCCGCCCTGACCGCCCTTTCGCTCTTCGGCGCCTTCGCCACCGCGTCCGGCCTGGGTAACGTCTCGATGACCGACCCGAAGCTGATCGTCGGCCTCTTCATCGGCGGCATGCTGCCGTTCCTGTTCGGTGCGATGACGATGAACGCCGTCGGCCGGGCCGCCATGCAGATGGTGGAGGAGGTCCGCCGGCAGTTCCGGGAGATCAAGGGCATCATGGAGGAGAAGGCCAAGCCCGACTACGCCCGCTGCGTGGAGATCTCCACCGGCGCGGCGCTGAAGGAGATGGTCGTCCCCGGCCTGATGGCCGTCGCGGCGCCGCTGGCGGTGGGCTGGCTCCTGGGCGTCACGGCTCTGGCCGGGCTGCTGGCCGGCGCGCTGGTCACCGGCGTGATGATGGCCATCATGATGGCCAACTCCGGCGGCGCGTGGGACAACGCCAAGAAGTACATCGAGGGCGGCGCGCACGGCGGCAAGGGCTCCCAGCCCCACAAGGCGGCCGTCGTGGGCGATACGGTGGGCGACCCCTTCAAGGACACCTCCGGCCCGTCCATGAACATCCTCATCAAGCTGATGACCATCGTCTCGCTGGTCTTCGCCGCCACGTTCGGCAACGGCCTCCTGCCGCTCTAGCTGCTGAACAGGTTGAGGGCCGCCCTCCGGGGCGGCCCTTTGCGCGCCATCGTGCGGCGCGGGAGACAGGTATTGGAGCGGTGGGCGGAGAAAACTAGTTACGGAGGGAGGGGCATGCGCACCTGGCCCAGGCCCTCTGGCCGGCGGCGCCGGCGGATTCGTGGTAGAATACACCAGGAGGATCTCCTGCCGAAAGGGGCAGTTGGTATGAGCGAGTCCTTTGTCTCCGAGCGTGACCACCTTCAGGGGTTGCACTGGCAGTGCTTCGGATGCGGTCAGGAGAACCGTCTCGGGCTGCGCCTGAACATCCGGCTGGTGGGCGACAGGACCGAGTGCACGTTTACCCCCATCGCCGAGTTTCAGGGGCCGCCCGGCGTGACCCACAGCGGCGTCATCGCCGCGGTCCTCGACGAGGTCATGAGCCAGCTGATCTATGCGCAGCTGCAGCTGGCCGTCACCCGCAAGATCGAGGTCACCTACCGGCGCCCGCTGCGGGTGGGCCAGACCTACTACTTCACCGCCTGGATCGCCAAGCAGAACACGCGCATCATCGCCGCCAAGGCCGAGGCCCGGGACGCGGAGGGCAACCAGGTCGCACGGGCCCGGGGCATCTTCGCTCCCATGGACGAAGAGCGGGTGGCCAG
The DNA here is from genome assembly GCF_017874315.1 of Symbiobacterium terraclitae. NCBI lineage: Bacteria > Bacillati > Bacillota > Clostridia > Eubacteriales > Symbiobacteriaceae > Symbiobacterium > Symbiobacterium terraclitae. The sequence goes on from NZ_JAGGLG010000026.1 coordinate 58,095, forward strand.
GTTCCTCGACAAGGAGTAACAGCAGTGCGAAATGCGAGAGGCCCCGCCGGGTTCGGCAGGGCCTCTTTGTGGCCTATTGCGGTTGCCCGTCTGTGTGGGCGGCCTCGCCGCGGCGGCCCAGATACTCCTCAAGCATGAGGCCATAGAAGAGCATACTAAGTCCGGAGCCGCTGCCGGGTTCCTCCGGTTCGAGGCGCGCCTCCAGCCGGAAGCCAAGTTTCTCCAGGACCCTGATCGAGGCCCGGTTGCCGGCCAGGCAGGCGGCGGTGACGCGCCGGAGGTGAAGGCCCTCAAAGGCGAACCGGAGCACCTCCCGGGCCGCCTCGGTCGCGTAGCCCCGGCCCCAGGCATCGGGCATGATGGCGTATCCGAGCTCCGCCCGTCCGGCCCGCTGGCTGACCTTCAGGGTCACGACGCCGACGAAGGCGCGGGGCTCTGCTGTGTAGACGGCGAAGCCGTAGCTGGTGCCGGCCTCCCAGCCCTGCTGCTGCTCGGCGATCCAGGCCACAGCCCCGCCGTCGGGCAGGGGATCGGGCATGCTCAGGCTGTGGGCGGCGACGCGCTCGTCGGCGGCAAGGGCTTGCACGCCGCCCTCGTCCTCGGCATCCAGGGGGCGGAGGCGAAGTCGTTCCGTGATGAGCTGTAGCATGTCGATCCGTCTCCCGTGCAGCTAAGCGGTGTACGATCGTAATGACGCACGTGCGACCGGGATGGTTCCACCCGAGTGAAAGGGGCTGGGTGATTGACGCTGATCCGCCTGCCTGCTAGAATAAAGCGGCGTCTGTGCGACCGCGGCGGGCCGCGATGATGCCCCCGGACGGCAAGGACGTCACGGTATGGTGTCAGTCCCGTCATTTTGGGTCTTCACAACTCGCGGCGCACCTGCTAAACTACAGAACGTGACCCGGACCGCTAGCTCAATTGGTAGAGCAGGCGACTCTTAATCGTCTGGTTGTAGGTTCGAGTCCTACGCGGTCCACCAATACCGGCCCCATCGTCTAGAGGCCTAGGACGGCGCCCTCTCACGGCGCAAACAGGGGTTCGAATCCCCTTGGGGTCACCATACTGGAGAGGTGTCCGAGAGGTTTAAGGTGCCGCTCTCGAAAAGCGGTGTGGTTAACAGCCACCGTGGGTTCGAATCCCACCCTCTCCGCCACCGCTGACTGGGGATTGGGGTAACGGTAGCCCGCCTGACTCTGGATCAGGTAGTCCTGGTTCGAATCCAGGATCCCCAACCACCGTCATTCCGGCATAGCTCAACGGTAGAGCATCCGGCTGTTAACCGGAGGGTTGTAGGTTCGAATCCTACTGCCGGAGCCACATGCGGGTTTAGCTCAGTTGGTAGAGCGCCACCTTGCCAAGGTGGAGGTCGCGAGTTCGAGTCTCGTAACCCGCTCCAGTTTTCCGGGGCTATAGCTCAGTTGGGAGAGCGCTTGAATGGCATTCAAGAGGTCAGGGGTTCGACTCCCCTTAGCTCCACCACTGCGGTGGTAGGCGACTGCCACCGCATCAACAATGCGCGGTTAGCTCAGATGGGAGAGCGCATGATTGACGTTCATGAGGTCAGAGGTTCGATCCCTCTACCGCGCACCAACGCGCTATGTCGGAAGCAGGCGCCGACAGGCGCCTGCTTCCGACATAGCGCGAAAGCGTATCTCTAGCCGCCTGCAGGCCGGCGCTGCAGGCGCCGCCGAAGGCGGCCGTTGAAGGCGACTCTTGGGAGCGACGCCAGGAGCGCCGCGCCGAAGGCGGCCGTCGAAAGGGACCACCAACATACTGGAGGCGTGGTGTAGAGGCCTAACATGCGGCCCTGTCACGGCCGAGATCGCGGGTTCGAATCCCGTCGCCTCCGCCAGAAGTAGAGCGAGACCGTCCACGGGGCGGTCTCGTTTTGCATTCCCCGTGTCGACGGAAGCCTGATCCAGCAGTAGAATAGGCTCAGTGCCCCGCGCCCGATGATCCGCTGAATGGAGATGACGTATGACCACGCTGCTCGTCATCATCTACGTCGCCTTTATCAGCCTCGGCCTGCCGGACTCGCTCCTCGGTACCGCCTGGCCGACGATGCACAGCGCACTCGGGGTCCCGGTCTCCTGGGCCGGTGTCGCATCCATCGTCGTCACGGCCGGCACCATCGTCTCCAGCTACAACAGCGCGCGGGTGATCCGCCGGTTCGGAACCGGCCTGACCACCGCCGTCAGCGTGCTCATGACCGCTGTTGCACTGCTCGGCATCTCCTTCGCGCCCGGCTTCTGGGCCATCCTCCTCTGGGCGGTCCCGCTGGGGCTGGGCGCCGGCAGCGTCGACGCCGGGCTGAACAACTTCGTCGCCCTGCATTACGAAGCGAAGCACATGAACTGGCTGCACTGCTTCTGGGGCATCGGCGTGACGCTCAGCCCGCTGATCATGTCCTACTCGCTGGCGCATGGCAGCTGGCGTTCCGGGTATTCCACGGTGGGGCTGCTTCAGGCGGGGCTGGTGATCGCGCTGGTCGCCTCGCTGCCCCTGTGGAGGCGGGCGCAGGGCCCGAACGGTCAGGGGGGAAATGTCCAGGTTCCGCCTCTCCGCGACCTGCTCCGGATCCCGGCGGCCAAGTCCCAGCTGGCGGCCTTCTTCTGCTACTGCGGGGTCGAGGGGACGGCCGGCCTCTGGGGAGGGACCTTCCTGGTACTGGCGAGGGGGATCGCACCGGAGACGGCGGCCTCCTGGGTATCGCTTTTCTATTTGGGCATCACCTGCGGCCGGCTGCTGTCCGGGTTCCTGGCGATGCGCGTCTCCAACGGGAGCCTGATCCGGATCGGTCAGGTGCTGATCGTGGCCGGCGTCCTGACGCTGTTCCTCCCGTGGACCGCCGCCCTGCCTGCAGGGCTGGTCACCATCGGCCTCGGCTGCGCGCCGATCTTCCCGGCCATGCTGCACGATACGCCGGTACACTTCGGGGCCGGGCTCTCGCAGGCGATGATGGGCGTGCAGATGGCCTTTGCCTACGTGGGCGGTCTGATCCTGCCGCCGCTGTTCGGCTATCTCGGGGAGCAGCTGACCATGGGACTGTTCCCACCCTACCTGATGACGCTGACCGGCCTGACGATCCTGGCGACGGAGGCAACCCGCCGCACGATCGCGGCCAGAGGTCACGCCCATGCCTAGTCTTTACCCACGTTGTTTCCAAATGGGGCTTGCATCCGGACGGTAACCCTGCTAGGATAGTCTCTGGCTGTCGGCGGGGACGGTGAAGAGACAGGATCTGGACGGTTGACGCAGCAGCGTGAGCCTGCTAGAATCTCTTCTTGCCGCCGCCCGACGGCGGGGCTCACGGCGGAGACGACCGGCTGGAAAGTCCGGATGGCACGAACTGGCCGGTTGACACGAGGCCAAGAGCTTGCTAAACTGAACAAGCTGTCGCCTGACGGCAGCGGATCTCGAACCTTGAAAACTAGACAGTGCAGAGAGGGAAGCCTGCGAGTCGACGACTCCAAGGGAGCCAAGCAAACTTTTCAACGGAGAGTTTGATCCTGGCTCAGGACGAACGCTGGCGGCGTGCCTAA
>NZ_JAGGLG010000027.1 GCF_017874315.1 Symbiobacterium terraclitae
CATACGGTCGATACGTCTTCTTGCTCATGCTGAAGACATTGGACACCGAACCCTTTTGCTCCTACAGAACTGGCTTACTCAGACAGGCTCCTAGCTAGCGCGGGAGAGCCCGGGCGTGACGAGAATCCTTGGTCCTAGCGGGGGCGGGTTAGGAACCGGCGTCATGGGGTGTCCCCCAACCCGCGCCTGATCTCCTCCGTCAGAAACGCCTTGTATTCGCTCAGTTGCACATCATTATACGGGCGGTGAACGTCATTGAGGTAGGCGTCGACGGCCTGCTCCAGCAGCGGTCTGAACCGGGGATACTGCGCCATGGCCCACCGCGCTCCCTGCACCTTGGTCATGATCTTCCCTGTCCGGATAAACGAGAGTATGCGAGCCAGGGTGAGGATGTTGGAGTCAAACATCCCGTAGGCCTCGAACGCAAACGCATCGATGTCCGCCGCGATCGCCTGCCGGAACTGCTCGTCGGTAATCACCGGCAGCACGCCGTCGGGGGGACTGCCGTACAGCACGATCCCCTGCTGCCGGACAAGCCGTATGTAGCTCGGGATGTCGTCATCCGGAAACGGGCCGTGCAGCAGCGGATTGGACTCGTCATGTGCGGCGTATCGCCCCGCCCACAGCTCGCTGAAGTGAAACTGGCACATGACCGGTGTCGATCTCAGGTCATCCTCCATGATCACGGAGAGTTCCAGCTTGCAGGGCTTGCGGTGTACCTCCAGCAGCGCGTCGGCGAATGACGCCCTGCATCCGGCATCCATCGGCTCACTGCAGATTACCAGCAGGTCGATGTCTGACTTCCCTGGCACAAACTCGCCGAGACAGATCGAGCCATGCAGGTAGATGGCGACCAGTCCGGGGACGCGGCTTCTGATGACCTCAACGCAGGCATCCAACTGCCGCCTGACGTCTTCTGGCACATCGATTTTCATCGTCTGTTCCCCTCCTGTTACTGCAGGCCTCCATGATCGCGCACGAAGGGCACATGGGGTCGCTCGACTCAAACGGAGGGCTTGGCGGCCGTGGCGGATGACCAGGCGACCGGCCCGGCCCCCCGGTGCATTCTCTCTCAGACCTGGTGGGGTATCGTCCCTACACGGATCACGACAGCCCGCGAAACCGGAGAAGCCTGTTACTGTACATGGCGACCGAGGTCCGTCCGGTGTTGAGCATGGACGGACACGCCACCCCAGTGCCGTCACTCCGCCTCGATGTAGCCGAAGTCAGCCCAGTCTACCTGTGCCTGCTTCCCGGGCGCTGTCTCAAACCGAATGGTGGCCGACGCTGCGGCCATGGGCCGATAGGGCGCCATGAAGGCCCGGACGATCCGGATCTTGCCCTTGAATCCCCGTTGCTGGAGCAGAAAGAGCATCTGTGAAGCGTTCGTGACGCCCTTCTGCATCGGCTGCAGAATGACGGGCTTGAACGGGTCCAACATGCTGGAACGCTCGCGCTTGACCGGCTTAGGCAAAGCCTTGGCAGTCAATCACTTGCGGATGGTCTTACGATCCCGTCCGGTACGGCGGGCGCTCTCGGAGATTGACACCCCGTCCGAGTACATCTCCCTGATTTGCAAGGTTTCCCCACTCCCTGACATCGTACAGGCACGCCCAACTGGCCAGGTTGAGATGCCTGATATGTTACAGGGGTGGGGAAATTTATCTTGCTGCTTTTGGGGATTTTATCACTGCCGCTTACACAAGACCAGTTCCAGGGAGACCGGGGCCGGGCGCAGTGGAAACTTTCAACGGGTCGAACAAACCAGTCGCAATAATTTAAACTACCGAGAGAGGGGTTCTCCCCTGGCCACAGAAACCATTTGGAAGAGGTCACCGTGTCCTGGCGGTGGCCGGAACCACCGGCCGCCGGGTAGACGCACCTCGACCCAATTGGAGGCTCAGAGGATGATCCAGATTCGCGATGCGACCAGGTCAGACTACGAAGCGATGCTCGCAGTGGCCCGATCCCTCCCCGAGTGGTTCAACGAGCAGGGGCTCCGGGAAATGGCCAGGGACTTTGGGACCCATCAGGGGCTTGTAGCCGTTGACAACAGTGGTGCAAGCGAAGAGGTCGTTGGCTTCGCGACGTGGCTCCGGTCACCTGACGCACCCGAACCCAGGCTGGCTGAGATCACCTGGCTGGGTGTAACCCCGGCGTTTCAGGGTCGCGGGCTGGGGCGGCGGTTGGTCGAGGCCCTGGAAGACCGTTGCCGACAGGTTGGCGTCGCCGTGCTTCAGGTCTCCACCCTGGCGGACACCGTCGACTACGCCCCCTATGCCGGTACCCGCGCCTTCTACCGCAGGCTGGGATTCAAGGACTGGCGGGTTGACGCGGCCTTCTACGGCCCCGACGCGGACCGGCTGGTGCTGCGCAAGGAGTTGTGAGGAGGGGAGCGCACCCCTCGGTGTGGTTTCCGGCACTGGGGCTCGACCATTGCGTATAGGCTGAGGATGGAGGCGGTACTGTGGTCGAGGTACTGACAATCGCGTGGATGGTATTGGTCCTGGCCGGCATCATCAAGATTTCCTGGACGCTGGAGGAGATAAAGCGGCAGCTGAGCAACCGTTCGCCACGGTAGACGGATCGGTGCCGACCGTTGCGTATGATTGGGGGCTGGGGTCCATCACGCAGGTGATCGACCCCACCCCGCTTTCTGCGCCGCTACTCCAGATAGGGAAGGGGATCAACGTAGTCGAGGTCGGGGGAATCCATGATGAACTGTTTGAGCAGGGGGCGATGGCCCGCACCCACCAGCACCAGGATCCGGTCCGAACCGCGCTCGGCGAGGCTGGCGATGTGGGCGAACATGTAGAGATTCCGCTTATACCAATCTGCGACGAGGTTTGTCCCAACGTACGATCGGCCCGCCCCCACCACGGCGAGCTGCAGGTACACGGCGTGCAGGGCGTCATGCCGGGCTGAGTTGAGGTAGCGCAGCAGCCCCAGTACGCCGCCTTCGGATTCAGCGTGCTGCTGCGCTTCATGCACGTCACGAGTGACGCGCTCGAACGCGGACAAGAAACGGGTCATGCCGAGATTCCTCGCAGTTGACAAGGCAGCCTCGAAGTTCAGGTCCAGTCTGTAGTCGATGCCATAGATGCGGGGATGCCCCATCTCGCGGGCCAGGCGGAAACCCAGTTGGTAGATCTCGTTTCGCCCCAGTTCGAGGCGGCCAGCCCGATACTGGGCGTACTGCTCTTGCCACGCGTGCACCTGACCGGGCTCAACCTCAACGGCCACGTGCGTAGGCCGGTACCGCAGCAGCCGCGTTACCACATCCTGGATCTGTTTCTGATACCGTTCAACCAGTACGTCCTGGTATTCCGTCTTCACGTGGTCAAGATTCGGGTTTGACATGTGATAAGTACCCAGAACCATGACCTTCGCACGATCAGCAGACATGCCGGCATTCCCCCCCGATGCTCCTGGAGTTGAGAAATTCGCGCCGGTTCGCGGACGATCTGCCGCCCTGCCGGGAACCGAGGTGTCTGGAAGACTGCTCCGGTCTCGCAAGACGACTACTTCAACGAGGGTATGGCTGCAAGCACCCTTGGAGAGAAATGGTTAAGTGAGGGACCGTGAGACTGTCGCCCGGTGCCAGCCCGATCCACACCTGGTCAGACATGACTAAAAGGGGAATGCCCGTGCGCCATCTGGTGATCATGCGCCACAGCCCTGAGTCCTGCCCTGGCCGTCCGGAAAACGAGGCCGTTCATCCATGCTTCAACAAGATGCAGGACCTCCTTGACAAGCACGGGGTCGCGACCGTCGGGAAGTGGGCGGATCCGCCTGCCCATGTCAGCTACATCGTGCTGGACGCGCCGAACGCGCACGTCATCCAGGAAGCGATCATGGAGAGCGGTCTGTTCCTGTACACGACGACGACCGAGGTACGCCCGGTGCTGAGCATGGACTGACACCGACTGCCCACTGCGGTGGAACCCGTTGGGCCATCCGCGAGTCTGGAAAGTAAGTGCGTTGCGCGGATTCCAGGTGCATTCGGGAACCGACCCGGAGGGGTGAAGCGGGATGAGTTGTGCCGGTGTTGATCGGTGTGCCGTCTACGCGGACCGCCAATGGCTGGGGAGGGAGCGGAAGGCCTGCGACGTCGTCGCACTGGCCCGCCATCTGGTGGGGATCCAGAGCCAGCTTCCCACCACGCCCGGGCTCGCGGCGAGGGCGAGGCTCGCCGACGTCGGGCCGGACGACGTCCGGCACGAACTGGAGCAGACGCGGCGGCTGGTTCGGACCTGGACCGTGCGGGGTACCCTGCACGTCGTTCCCGCGGAAGACCTGCCCCTGTTCTGGCAGGCGCTCCGGCCCGAGTGGGAGGCGCGATGGAGCAAGTATCTCGACAACCACGTCACCCGGCAGCAGCGGGCGGATGCCGCCGAGGCCTGCCTGCAGATCCTGGCGCGGGGGCCGGCCACCCGGGCCGAGCTCCTGGCCGGTGCACAGGAGATCCTCGACTGTAGGGACGAGTGGGTGGCGTACCTCTTCTCCTCGTGGGGAGGCGTCCTCAAGGACCTGGCCTACGCCGGGAAGGTCGTCTATGGCCCCGAGCGGGACGGTGAGGTTCAGTTTGTGCGGACCGAGGACTGGGTGGGCATTCCGGAACTGAACAAGGACCCGGACGACATCCTTGCCGCCCTGCTGGAGCGGTACTTGCTCGCCTACAGCCCCGCCAGGCTCCAGGATTTCGTCCACTGGAGCGGCGTCACCGCGAAGCGGGCACGGGAGGCCCTGGCCCGCCTGAAGGGCCGGGTGGAGGTGCGGGACGGGTGGCTGGTCCGGGCGCGGGAGGACGATCAGCCCCCGGGCGATGTGGGCGTCGTGCGCCTGCTCCCGAAGTTCGACCCCTACCTCCTGGCGCACAAGGAGAAGTTCTACCTCGACGAGGCGCACTACAAGGCGGTCTTCCGCCAGGCTGCCGACGTCGCCGCAGTGATCCTCAGCCGCGGCCGGGTGATCGGCACCTGGCGGGCCCAGGGACACAGGGTGACCCCCGAACTGTTTGCCCCCGTCGATGGTGCGGTCGCCGCCGCGCTGGAGCAGGAGCTCGAGGCGCTCTCCGCATGGCTTCGGCAGCCGGTCCAGACAGGGCAGGGCCGCCGGTCGGCCCTGCGAGCAGGGCGGACGAGCCGCTTGGAGGGAGCTCCGCCTGACCAGCCTGACGGCTGCGCCAGCTGACCGCAGACTGCGGCGCTCGGATACTGGCAACAGTATCCGAGCGCCCTTGGTGTGGCGGCACACGGGTCACTGTGACTCTTCCCCAATCACCCGCCACATCATCTCTCGAGGACCAAGAAGCTGCCTTCTCACCGCGTCCTGTTGGGCACAGCCTGAAGGAACGGTGCGACGCCTGCATTCGTGGGCCGCATCTTCGGTCCTGCCATGCGCGCTCTCTCACTTCCCATACCTTAACAGGGTTGTCGAGCGTGCTTCTCAGCCGGGGAGGAGGTACACCGGATCCCCCTCGCTGACCCGTCCCGGGCGCACCACCTGGGCGTAGATGCCCACACAGGGCAGGGGCCCCAACCCGGGAATGGGTACGCGGTTATGCTGGGCGGCAACCCGCAAGGGCTCCGGGTCGTCCGGCAGGTCGCCGTGGGCCAGCGTGGGCACGGCGCAGCGCGGGGTTGGTACAACCACGCGCAGCAACACATCGGCACCAACCTGAAGCACACTGCCCACCCACTCGTTCTCCAGGAAGGCGTCTCTCGCCGGTGCCGTATCGACGACTATGTTTGGCCGAAAGCGTACCGCCTCAGCCTTGCCTCGACGGCTCCACGCGGCCAGGCGGGACAGCGTCGCCGTCGTGATCAGGTGGACCGGTGCGAAGTCGAAAAAGGTTCCGGCCGGCGAGCCGGCACCCAGCGGCCCGACCGAGAACGGCACGTCGGCGGCGGTCCCCTTCAGCAACACCTCTTCGGGGTCAGCACGCTCGAGCTGAGCCTCCGCGGGCGGTTCCGCAACCAGCGAGACACGGCGTCCCAGGAGTTCTGACAGCGCCTCTTCGAGACCCGGCTCCGTGTTCCGGAACGCGCGCCCGTCCGGGAGCGCAATCCTGACCGCCGGCCGCCCGTCCGCGGCCGCCCCGGCGGGCAGCATCTCCGCCGCGCAGGCCAGCAGCCTGCGCCACAGATGCGGCCGCTTGGCGCTGGCCACCCTCCCCGTCTCCCGATCGACCAGCGCGTACGCCCGGTCGCCGAGAATCCCCCGGGACGTCACCTCGGCTGCGCGCACCTCTTCGCCCAGCATGGACTTGACGGGATACCGGCGGAGCTGCGTCACCTGCCCCACGATCCGTGCGGTGCCATGTGCGGGACTGGCCCTCATCCTGCCCCCCCTTCGGTGTGAGCTCCGGAGTAGATCGCCGAAGCCCCCGCCGATAGGATACGAGGCGGATCCGCGCATCCCTGCTGCCGCAGCGTGTGCACTGCTCCGTTGTCGTGTACAGGGCGGTCGATGCCGGTCGATGTACATCACGGGACGGTTGACACGGAGGAACACGGCCAGGGTCTGCCCAAAGAAGTTACCGGAATGGGTGCGGCCGGGTCTGCAGGTTGACTCGGGCGCCCATGGCGGCGAACGATCTGCGCCCAGTTACCCGTTACGCTGGGGAGGAAGCGAGGGAGGTGGCGGCAGTGAAGCGGCCCACTGTCCTGGTGGTGGACGACGAGCCGCGCATGCGGGAGCTGATCCGGCTCTATCTGGCGGCCGAGTGCGACGTGCACGAGGCGGAGGACGGCCTGGCCGCCCTGCGGGCGGTGCAGGCCATCGGGCCCGACCTGGTGCTGCTGGACGTGATGATGCCCAACCTGGACGGCTGGGAGACCCTGAAGCGCATCCGGGAGGAGACCTCCATACCCGTCATCATGCTGACGGCGCGGGGGGATGTGCCGGACCGGGTGCATGGCCTCCGCATGGGCGCGGACGACTACATCGCCAAGCCCTTCGACGGGAGGGAGCTGGCGGCCAGGGTGCAGGCGGTGCTGCGCCGATCCAGCGGGCAGGTGGAGGCCAGCGCGCCGATCCGCCGGGGCAGCCTGACGATCCGGCCGGCCGACCGCACGGCCGCGTACGCGGGCCGCACGCTAGCCCTGACCCCGAAGGAGTTTGACCTGCTGGCGCTGCTGGCTGCCCACCCGGGACAGGCCTTCTCACGGGAGAAGCTGCTGGACCGGATCTGGGGGCCCGACTACGCGGGCGACACCCGCACGGTGGACACCCACATCAAGAACCTGCGGGAGAAGCTGGGCGAGGGGGCCGGGATGATCGCCACTGTCTGGGGCGTCGGCTACAGGCTCGTGGAGGTGGCCGATGCGCAACCTTAACCTGGTGGGCAAGCTTTGGCTCTCGCTTTCGCTCCTGCTGCTCTTCGTGCTGATCCCCCTGGAGTACGCCCTGGACCAGGTGCTCGAGCGGTTCTACGCCACGCAGGTGACCGAGCCGCTTCTCTACCACAGCCGCCAGCTGGCCGACATGCTCGCGGCGGATGAGGGGGCGATCGTGGCCGCGCCGATGATGGCCGAGATGGTCGGCGGCGAGGTCGTGGTGCTGGACGAGGCCGGGCGCCCCCTGGAGTTCGTTGGCGCCTCGGCGGTCGTACCGCCGGAGGGGACGGTGCAGGCGGTGATCGCAGGCCGCACCTTCACGGGACAGCTGCAGACGCCCGAGGGGCGAACCTTCATCGTGACCGGGGTCCCGATCTCCGGGGGCGGCGGGGGCGTGCTGCTGCTCGCCCCGGCCGACCCGCTCCGGCAGTCCCTGCAGCTCGCCCGGCGCTACCTGTGGCTCGCCAGCGGGATCACGCTCCTCCTGGGGACCGGGCTCGCCCTGGTGATGGCGCGGAGCCTCACCCGACCCGTGCTGGCGATGGAGAGGGCCACCCGGTCGATCGCCACGGGCGACTTCTCGGTGCGGGTGGCGGTGGACAGCACGGATGAGATCGGTCGGCTCGGCCAGGCCATCAACCGGATGGCGGCGCAGCTGGAGACGTACGAGAGCAACCGGAGGGAGTTCCTCGCCAACGTGGCCCACGAGCTGCGCACCCCGCTCTCGTACATCCGCGGTTACACGCAGGCGCTGGCCGAGGGGATCGTGACGGATCCGGCCGAGGTGCGGCGCTACCAGCAGATCGTGCTGGACGAGTCCATCCGCGTGGGCCGCCTGGTGGACGACCTGATGGACCTCGCGCAGATGGGCGAGGGCGGGATGGCCTTCGAGCTGATCCCGTTGGACCTGCGGGTGCCGGTCGAGCAGGCGGCCCTCACCGTGCGGCCGCGCGCGGAGGAGAAAGGAGTGCGGCTCGCCATAGACCTGCCGCAGCCACTGCCGCCCGTGCCCGCCGACGGCGGCCGGATCCAGCAGGTGGTCTTCAACCTGCTGGACAACGCCCTGCGCTATACGCCCGCGGGAGGCGAGATCCGGGTGACCGCAGAGGCGGGGGTGGACGCGGTGACGGTGCGGGTGCGGGACACGGGCGAGGGAATCGCCCCGGACCTGCTCCCCCACGTGTTCGACCGCTTCTTCGGACGGCGCCAGGGGGGCCGGGGGCTCGGGCTGGCGGTGGTCCGGTCCATCGTCCGGGCGCACGGGGGTCACGTGGGCGCCGAGTCCCGGCAGGGCGAGGGCTCGACCTTCTGGTTCCGGCTGCCCCGCACGCGGGAATGAGAGACGGGCACCCGGTTCCGGGTGCCCGCTGCCTTGCTACAGGTCTGGCGGGGGCATCGGTGTGGGGGTCGGCTGGAGACCCCGGGCCTGGTACTTCTTGTCGACCTCCTGGCGGATCTGCGTGACGGACTTGCCGGCCTCGAGCCCGGCCACCACGTCGCGCGTGACGTCCACGCAGATCTGACAGCCGCTCGCGTGCTGGTCGAAGGCGGTCACCCTGTCGCTGCCGTCCCGCTGGAAGTAGCACGCGAAGTTGTCGCGGTGGAAGTTGCCGCAGCCGCAGTAGCAGGGGATGTGCTGAAGCGCCTCCTGGTGGTGCGCCGCGAGGAGGTAGGCCTCCTTCATCGGCTTCACGACGCCCGCGTACCAGTCGGGCGCCTCGGGAAACCCTTCAGGAAACGTCGTCACGTTCTGCGCGGCCGAGTTCTTCGGGGACTGCCCCGAAGCGCAGCCCGCAGCCACGGTCACCAGCGCTACCAGCAGCAGGGCAAGAGCCGTCCGCCGCCGTGCGGGCCGCTTCCGTTGTGAGGTCGCCTGCGTCACAGCCATCTCTGATCCCCCATTCTCCGTGGGCTTCACGTTCAGTCTGTCGGCTGAATGTGGAGAAAGTGTGAAGATCTCCGCCGCGCGGGACGGGCGAGTACCAGAATGGCGCTTTCGGACTAGACAGAGAGGCCCGGGCCACGGGGGCCCGGGCCTGCGGTTACATGAACCAGTAGAGCAGGACGTCGTTGAGTCCGAGCATGAGGAGCACCGCACCGGCGATCCTCCGCACGTAGCGGTCGGCCCGCCGCAGGCCCCGGAGTCCGGCGCGCGCCGTGCTCCGCCCCAGCGAGAGCGCACTGGCCCACAGGAGGACAGGCACGGCGGTTCCCGCGGCGAAGATGACCGCGAGGAGCAGACCCGCCCGCGCCTGCAGCAGCAGGGGCACCAGCCAGCCGAAGAAGATCATCGCCATGGTCGGGCAGAAGCTCAGTGCGAAGGCCGCCCCCAGGCCGAAGGCGGGGGAGAGCCAGCGGGGCAGCCGCGCCTGCAACCGCTCGGCGATCCCCGCGCCGAGGGTGCCCTGCCAGAAGATCCAGCCCAGCAGGAAGAGCGCCATCGCCACGAGCAGTGGCCCCGACAGCCTGCGCAGGAAGACCATGGCGGGGGCGGGCAGGCGCCAGCCCAGCATTACCGCCAGGGAGCCCAGGAGGGCGTAGACCATGGCCTTGCCCAGCACGAAGGCGCCGACCGACGCCCAGAGCGGGTGCCTGCGGGGATCCGACTGGGAGACGTAGGCGATGGCGCCGGCGTTCGCGGAGACCTGACAGGGAGCCAGGCCGCCGAGGAGGCCGAGCAGCAGGGCCGACAGCCCGGGGATGTCCTGCGCGCCCAGCAGGCCCTCGATGGGCGATGACAGGGCGCTGCTCAGCCTGCTCAGCATCAGGTACCACTCGTACGAAAGCGCGGACAGGATCTCCACGGCCGTCCCTCCCTGTTTCAAGTGTTACAGGGAGGTGTGAAGAAACCGTGAAGGTACGAAGCGGGGGTCAGGCTGCATAACATGGCGCAAAACGGGAGGGAGGGCCCTCCATGCGGCTGCGCGCCCTGCTCCTTTCCGGCATCATGGTTGGACTGGCTGTGCTGCTCCAGACGGCCCCGATCTGGCTGGGGCAACCGGTGGGATTTGCGCTCGCGATCCTGGCCTGCCTGCCGATGGCTGTGGCCGCAGCGGCGGATCCGGGAACCGCCGCGCTGGCCCTGCCCGCGGCCGCCCTCCTCTGCGGCCTCTTCCAGCCGGAGGAGGGCTGGATCTTCGGCCTGACCAACGGCCCTTTCGGGGTCGCCCTCGGCGTGGCGGTCCGGCGCGGGCACTCCGGGTGGAAGGGGCCTCTCCTGCCGGCTATCACCCTGTTCGGCGGCATGGCCCTGCTCACCTGGGGGGTCGGTTTTCCCGCTCTCGGGCCGAACCTGACCAGGCTGGGCCTGCCCGCTGCCCTGATCGCCTGCGGCTGCTTCGCGCTCGTCTGGTCGGCTCTCTGCATGCCGCTCGCCCGCCTGCTGGTCCGGCGCACCCGTCCGGGCCTGGAGAGCTGGGCCGGCCGCGGCCCGTCACGCTAGTCCGGCGGCGCGGCTATGCCCTGCGGATCCGCCACAGCGAGCCGGATCCCGCATGGGGGATGAAGTGCCCCGGTACCGCCTCCAGCACGCCGAAGTCCACCAGGTAGAGGCACCGGTCGCGGGGGCAGAACTTGACGTCTATGGGCCGCTCGGGCCAGTTGCCGCCCGTTCCCGGACGCCGGTTCACGTAGAAGTCACGCACCTGCCCGCTGGCGGGGTTTGCCCGTACCACCCGGAACCCGGGCGTCGCTCCGGCGGCGCGGGGATCCATCGTCATGGGCCCTCCGGGCCCGAACTGGGCGATGAACAACTGGCCGGCGAAGCCGAACTCCCGGGGGGCGAAGTCGAACTTCATGCTCGCACTGTGGGGAGCCAGACGCAGCAGTGGCTGGCCGGCCAGCGGCGGATGTTCGAGCAGTGCAAAGCGGAGCTGCGGCTGACCCCGCGGGCGGAAGCGCGGGGCCGTGACGGGCAGGCCGCTGGCGAAGTCCGGCCAGCCGTACCATCCGCCCTTCACGACCTCCCAGAGGCTGTCCCAGTCCCCCTCGATGGGCCGGAGGCCGCGGCCGTCAAAGCCGTGGTTGAGTGCCAGCAGGCGGCCGTCCGGGCTGAACCGGAGCCCAAACACGTTGCGGAACCCGTCCGCAACCACCTCCAGCCCTGAGCCGTCCAGCCGTACCCGGTAGAGGGCGCCGTTGGCCATCAGCCGGCCGCGGATGACCTCCCCCGCCCGGGCCGGCGTGCCGAAGGGTTTGAAGGCCCCCGTCCAGGCCTGGTCCCGGCGCGGGTCGCCGGCCAGCCAGTTCAGGTCCCAGTAGTTGTCGCCCGCCAGACGGATGGCCCGAGCGGGCACGTCGTGCTCATGAGGGTGCTGCACGAGCCAGCCGAGGATGTAGTTGTCGAAGCCGACCACACCGCTGTTGGTCGCCGTGCCCACGCCGAAGTACAGGTAGCCGTCTGGGCTCAGCGCCAGCTCGCTGCCGTAGTGATCGCCGAAGGTGCGCAGGCCGGAAACCAGCGTGGTTCGCCCCTGTCCGGGCACCACCCGCGAGATGCGTCCCGGCGCGCCCCCCTCGGCGACGTACAGCGTTCCCTGGTGCCAGAGGGCTCCTGAGACCGGGCCCTGCAGTCCGTCGACCACCACAGTCAGGCGTTGTCCGTCGACCTTCAGCACCCGGGCCGGGCCCTTTGCCGGGCCGTAGGTAAAGCCTCCCTCGACCACGTAGACGCCGCCCTCGCCGTCAAAGAGCACGCTGGTAGGATAGGTCAGGCCCGAGACGACGCGCTCCATCGCATAGCCCGGCTCGAGGGTGTAGTCGCTCTGTCCGGGCCGCAACTCCATCCGCTGGGCGATCTCCCGCAGGACCGCCGATTTCTCGGCCGACACCGGCGCCACGGCTTCGAAGGCATGTTGCCCCTGTCCGGCGCCCACCTCGTATTCGGTCGCCGCCTGTTCTGCCAGCTCGGCCAACTCGGCTACCAGCACAGCCGGGTCGTCAGGCACCTCGGGCCCGGGGGTCGCCTCCACCGGACCAGCAGAGGCGCCCTGCAGGAGCTCGACCTCCCGCATGTGCAACTCCAGGGCCTGCCGGGCCAGGGGCTGTCCATCGGGAGGCACCAGTGCGCAGACGGCCTGGTAGAGCGGCCGGAGGAGCAGCGCTCGCTGCAGGTACCGCCGGCCGAGGGATGCAGGTGTCCGGTCGTTCAGTGGAATCCCCCCTTCAACTGTAGAGCACCCTATGTTTACGTGCCTGCGAAGGCAGGGATACGCAGAAGAGCCGAGCCGGGGTGTCCCCCTGACTCGGCTCCGTTCTCGTTTGTACCTGGCGATCAGTCCGCCGCGTCGACCCTTTCGCACGCAACGGTGCGCCCTGCGGCGTCCTCGGCGTCCTCCAGCTGCAGCTCCATGGCGAACCCGATGCCGTGGACCGCTTCAGCCGTCACCAGTCCCACTTCCCAATTCGCCTCAAAGGTTGACACCGAAACAGTCCCCCTTCCCGCGGGCGCCTCTGCATTGGCCCGTACGCTCTGACCTTAGAATACCAGGGGGAGTCCCGGGGTATGGCCTTTTGGCGATGAAATGTCGCTCTAGGCTGTCTGGTTGCGCGGCGCGCCGGAAGCCGGGCCGGTCCTGCCGGTTGTCGGCTGTCTGCCACCGTTCACCGCACGCAACGCGCAACTCGCCGGATCACGCCAAACCTCGCGCCGTACCTTTACATTTTAGGTCAGGTAGGGTATGTTTATTGGTAGTAATTTTCCAATCTTGAAGTGCGTCCCTCTCCACGAGAAGTCCGCCAGACCGGTGTGTGAACATCAAGGGGGGCAGTCGATGGAACGGCTTATCGGAGTAGATCTCGGCTACGGATTCATCAAGGCTACGGACGGCAGGGAAGGCTTCCTCTTTCCGAGCGTCGTCGGCGACGGGAGCCCGTACCAGCCCCTGCGACTGGCCACTCAGGAATCGGACCCCACGGATAACTTGCGCATCAAGGTAGGAGACCAGGTCTACCACGTCGGGACGCTGGCGGTGCGCCAGTCCCGCATGGCGTACCGGTCGCTCTCCACCACGCGCGCGGAGGGCAACGACCTGCTGGTCCTCTTCCTGGCAGCGCTCAGCCTCTTCGCCCACGAGCCCAACACCACATTCTCGGTCGTCACCGGCCTGCCTCCCGGGCGGATGCACCTCTCCGACGAGTTCGTGCGCAGCGTGAAGGGCGACCACCGGGTGGTCCGGTACCGGGCCGGGAACCCAGAGGAGCTCTATCTGCGCGTCGAACGGGCGACGGTGGTCCCGCAGCCCCTGGGCACGTACTGGTCCCAGGTGCTGGATCCGCGCGGCCGGCTGCCCGAGCATCAGCCGGTGCCCGACGGCCGCATCGGCATCATCGACGTGGGCTTCCGCACCACCGACCTGGTGACGGTGGAGGGCGGTGAGTACGTGCCGGAGCACAGCCGCACGATTCCCACCGGCCTGGCCTCCGCCTACGGGGCCATCGCCGCCAGCCTGCTGCGCGACTACGGCGTCGAGCGGGAGAACCACGCGCTGGACGAGGCGGTCATCTCCGGCGAGATCAGCGTCAGCGGCCGGAGGGTGGACATCACCGGGCTGCGGGAGCAGGCCTTCGCACAGCTGGCCACCAAGGTGCTGGTGGAGATCCGCTCCACCTGGCAGGTGGCGGACTACGACCAGCTGTGGGTGACGGGCGGCGGCGGCCACGCCCTCCAGCGGTACCTGGTGCCGCAGTTCCCGCAGGCCAGCCTGATCGCAGACCCGCTGACGGCCAACAGCCGCGGCTACCTCGCGTGGGCGCACTACATCTACGGCACGGGCGGCGCACCCTGGACAGACCGGACCCCGGTGAATCCGCAATCTCGCTGAGGGTTGTGAGGCGCCATGTTCGGCTGGCGACGCAAGCCTGTCTCCCAACCGCACACCATCATTGACCGGGACACAGAGATCCGCGGCCCGCTGCACTCCCGCGGCACATTGGAGATCCGCGGGTTCGTGATCGGCGAGGTCGTCCACCGCGGGAGCCTGGTGGTCGCCCCCGGCGGGGTCTGCACCGGGCCCGTGCAGGCCGACGAACTCTTCCTGCGGGGCGAGGTTCACGGAGACGTGGCCGTCTCCGGCACCCTGCGGATCGGCAACGGCGGCCAGCTGTTCGGCGACGCGTCCTGTCGCCGCCTGATCATCGACGCCGGCGGGCGATTCGTGGGCAAGAACCTCTCGGGCGCTGACGAGGAGGCGGACGTGCGACTTGCGCCGCTGCGGCGGGCCGAGGTTCCGCAGACGACCGTTCCCGCAGAGCCCGAACCGGTTCGGCCCGCGCCGGAGCCCGAGCCCGGGGCGCCGCAGGGCACGTTCCCCCCACAGCAGGAGGAAGCAGGGGCCGACCCATCGCCGCCCACGTCGTTGCCGGAGGCGGAGGTGCCTCTGAGCCCCGAACCTGCGCAGCCGGAGGCGGTGCAGCCCGAGCCGCTGCCGGCGGCCGAGGAGCCGCCGGCGCCCGTTGGTGCAGGGCTACAGGTGGAGTCCGCTCCCGTGCAGCCGGAAGCGCCTGCTCCCGCACCGCCGGAGCCGCAGCCGATCGTCTTCCACGGGTTCATGCGGCCGAGAAGGACGCCCGCCGACCTTGCGGTGAGGCAGAACCAGTAAGCGATCCCCCCGCCCGGCAGGGCGGGGGTCGCTTTATGCCGCTCAGCGGGCCATGGCGCGGGGACGGCTCTCGTGCAGTCGGGCGACGAAGCGGTCGAGTCGCCGGAGGGCCTCGGCGAGCTGCTCGATGGGGGCCGCGTAGGTACAGCGGACGTGGCCGGCCCCGGCGGCGCCGAAAGCAGAGCCCGGAACGACAGCCACCTTCTCCTCCTCCAGCAGCCGCACGGCGAAGGTCGTGTCGTCCAGCCCGGTCTCCGCCACCGAGGGGAAGATGTAGAAGGCTCCTTTGGGCTCCACGCAGGGGAGGCCGATGCGCCGGAAGCCGTCGACCATCAGCCGCCGGCGCCGGTCGTACTCCGCCACCATCCGCTCCCGCTCGGCTGAGCCGTGCCGCAGGGCCTCGATCGCGGCGATCTGTCCCGTGATCGGTGGGCACATGATGGTGTACTGGTGGATCTTCACCATGGCCGCCAACACGTCGCGGGGACCGCAGGCGTACCCGATGCGCCATCCGGTCATGGCGTAGGCCTTTGAGACGCCGTTCAGAAGGACTGTCCGCTCGCGCATGCCGGGCATCGCCGCGATGGAGCGGTGCTCGCCCTCGTAGGTCATCTCGCCGTAGATCTCGTCGGAGATGACCAGCAGGTCGTGCTCGACGGCGATGCGGGCGACCGCGGCCAGCTCGGCCGCGTTCATGACGGCCCCGGTGGGGTTGGCCGGGAAGGCGAGCATCAGCACCTTGCTCCGGCTCGTGATATGTTCCAGGAGCCGTTCAGGGGTGAGCTTGAACCCCTCCGCGGCCCGCAGGGGCACCGCGACAGGCCTCCCGCCGGCCAGCACGGCGCAGGGGGCGTACGAGACGAAGCAGGGCTCGGGAATCAGCACCTCGTCGCCCGGCTCCACCACCGCCCGCAGGGCGAGGTCGATGGCCTCAGCCACGCCGACGGTGACGAGGATCTCCCCCTCGGGGTCGTAGGTGAGGCCCTGCCACGCCTCCAGGTGGTCCCGGATGGCCTGGCGGAGCTCGAGAAGTCCCCAGTTGGATGTGTAGGAAGTGCGCCCCCGCTCCAGAGAGCGGATCGCGGCCGCGCGGATGTGCCACGGGGTGCTGAAGTCGGGCTCGCCGACGCCCAGCGAGATGATGTCCGTGCTGCTGGCAATCAGGTCGAAGAACCGGCGGATGCCCGAGGGGGGCAGCGCCGCCACCTGACGGTTGACGAAGGACCTCATGGCGCATATCTTCCTTCCCGGCGAGTTTGCTTGAACAAAAAAAGCCATCGTCCGCACAGGGACGATGGCTCGTGGTACCACCCTGATTCACGCTGCCGTCCGGCCGGACCGGCAGCGCCTCTCGGCGCGTAACGTGCGCCCACCCGGAAGCGGTTACTGGCACACCGGGGTGCGTTGGCCGCTTCGGCTCCAGGTGGCGTTCGCCACCGCACGGCGCCGGGGTCGCACCGTACCCCCGGCTCTCTGAAAGCCGCCGCAGATGACTACTCTTCCTATCATCGCCTTTTTCAGTTTAGGTTTCACTATCATACGCGCGCCCGGCCCCCGCTGTCAACCGGAAACAGCGTATCGCCACAACCGGGACAGGGCGTCTAAAATAGGAGTACCGCAGCCCCCGCCGGAGAGGCGGGGCATTCTGACCGGAACCTGGAGGCTAAGCCATGGAGCCCATCGATCGCGCGGCAGTGCAGCAGCGGCTGCAAGACTTTGTCGGCCGAGACGTCTACCTGCACCTGGAGACGACCAACGGCGCCTACGCCGCCGAGTTCAGCGGCGTGAACGCCATGTCTGTCTGCGCCTTCATCCGCAACGCCAGGGTGCGCTTCACCCGGGCGATGGTTACCGGCGGCGGCCCGTACCGGGTCGGGCTGCAGCTGGAGGCCGACGGCGGCTGGACCTACGCCGAGGGCCTCACCGACTGGGAGGTCGACGGCGAGGGCCGGCTCCTGCTGGCCGGCCACGATGCGGAGGGGCGGCTGGCCATCGCCCTCGAGTTGAGTCACACGCCCTTCCCCGGGTAGGAGGTGAGCGCGATGAAGGAACACGTGCTGGTCATCATGCCTCACCCGGACGACGAGACCTTCGCGGTAGGCGGCACCATCGCCCTCTACGCCCAACGGGGGGTTCCCGTTACCTACGTGTGCGGGACGAAGGGCGAGATGGGGCGGAACATGGGGCGCCCGCCCTTCGCCACGCGCGAGAGCCTGCCGCAGCTGCGGGAGCAGGAGCTGCGGGAGGCGTGCCGCATCCTGGGCATCACCGACCTCCGCTTCCTGGGCTTGCGCGACAAGACCGTGGAGTTCGTCGATCAGGACGAGCTGGCCGCCCGCCTGCGGGATATCATCCTGGAGATCCGCCCGTCGCTGATCATCACCTACCACCCCGACTACAGCGTGCACCCCGACCACATGGCGCTTGGGAGGGCGACCGTGCGGGCCGTGGCTCAGCTGCCCCCCGAGGAGCGTCCTCCGGTGCACACCCGGGCCTTCGGCAAGGCGTCGGCGGTGCTGGGCGAGCCGGATCTGGTGGTCGACACCGCGCCGGTCTGGGAGACCAAGCTGGCCGCCATCCGTGCCCACCGGTCTCAGAGCCAGCTGATGCTCTCGCGGGCCGAGGGCGATCCCGAACAGGCGGAGCGGATGCGGCGGGACCGGCAGCTGGAACGCTTCTGGATTTGGCGATTTGACGATTAGCGCATGTCGCCCCCGGCTGAGGCCGGGGGCGATCTGCGTGGTTGCCGGAGGCCGCGATCGTCCACCCCTTCACAAAGAGGGAATACAGGCGAGACCCCGAATATTCTGTGGAAATAAGATGCTGGGAGGGGTGGCTCAGCATGACTCTGACCGGGTTTGCCAACAGGATCGCGCGGATTGACCTGACCACAGGAACGATCCAGTACGAGGGCATCGATCCGGAGGCGGCGCGCAAGTATATCGGCGCCCGCGGGCTCGGGGTGAAGTACGTGTTCGACAACGGGCCCGCGGTCGATCCCCTGTCGCCGGAGAACCTGCTCTGCTTCATGAACGGCCCGGCGACCGGCAGCGCGATCAACATGTCCGGCCGGCTGGCGGTCTGTACCAAGTCGCCGCTGACCGGCGGGGTGACGGACTCGCACATGGGCGGCTGGTCCGCGGCGCGCCTGCGCTGGGCCGGCTTCGACGGGCTCCTGTTCCGCGGCGCGGCGGCTGCTCCCGTCTACGCGATCTGCGAGGGCGGCACCGTGCGCCTGGCCGACGCGTCCGACCTGTGGGGCAAGGGCGTCCGGGAGACGGTCCGCATCCTGCAGGAGCGACACGGCGGTAAGAACGTCTCGGTGATGGCCATCGGGCCCGCCGGCGAGAACATGGTGCGCTATGCCGCGATCCTCAACGAGAATGACCGGGCGGCCGGCCGCGGCGGCACCGGCGCGGTGATGGGCTCCAAGAAGCTGAAGGCGGTCGTGGCCATCGGCGACATCAAGGACCAGTGGAAGCCGGCCGACGACCGGAAGGATGCCTTCGAGGAGGCCCGGAAGGCCGGGCTGAAGGCGATCATGGAGGGCGCGCTGACCGCGCCGCGCAAGGGCGGGCTCTCGCTCTACGGCACCAACGTGCTCATGAACATCATCAACGAAGTGGGGGCGCTGCCCGCCTTCAACGGCAAGGAGACCTTCCACCCGAACGCCGAGGCGATCTCGGGCGAGGCGATCCGGGCGCAGTACCTGGTGGAGGAGCCCACCTGCCACGCCTGCCCGGTCGCCTGCAAGAAGTTCGTGGAGATCAAGGAGGGGCCGTACGCCGGCGTCCGCACCGAGTCGTTCGAGTACGAGACGGCCTGGGCGCTGGGCGTCAACTGCGGCCTGACCGACGCGGGCGCGGTGGCCAGACTCCTCGACCTCTGCAATGACTACGGCCTGGATACCATCGAGCTGGGCAACGTGCTCTCCACCACCATGGAGGCCACCGAGCTGGGCCTGGTGGCGGAGGGCATCGCCTGGGGCGACGCCGAGCGCATGATCGAGGTCACGGGCCTCATCGCCCGGGCCGAGGGGGAGCTGGGCAAGGCGCTGGGCCGCGGGGCCTACGGTGCCGCCGTCTCGTTCGGCCGACCCGACCTGGCCAACTCGGTGAAGGGCCAGGCCATCCCGGCCTACGATCCGCGGGGCATCAAGGGCATCGGCCTCGGCTACGCCACCTCCAACCGCGGCGCCTGCCACCTGCGGGGGTATACGGTGGCCTCGGAGATCGCCGGCATCCCGATGCAGACCGACCGCCTGGCCCCGGAGGGCAAGGGTGCGCTGCTGAAGACCTTCCAGGACCTCCACGCCTTCTCCGACTCCATGGACCTCTGCAAGTTCTCGGCCTTCTCGCTGGGGGCGGAGGAGTACGCGATGGCCTACAGCGCGGTCACCGGCGTGCCCTTCACCGCCGAGGACGTGATGCGGACCGGCGAGCGCATCTACAACCTCGAGCGGTACTACAACAACCTCGCCGGGCTGGGCGAGGGCAGCGACTACCTTCCGAAGCGGTTCCTGACCCAGCCGGCCACGGGCGGCAGCGCCGGCCAGGTCTCGGAGCTGGACCAGATGCTCGCGGAGTACTACGAGGCCCGCGGCTGGAAGAACGGGGTTGTCCCCGAGGAGAAGCTGCGGGAACTGGAGATCATCTGAGCGGTGCAGGTTCGGCTCTACGCGACGCTGCGAGCGCTGGCCGGGGCGGCGCGGGTGGAGGTGCCGGCGGCGCCAGGGGAGCCGGTGGGTGTGGTGCTGCGGCGCCTGGTGGCGCAGTGCCCCGGGCTGGAGGGCCACCTGCTCAGCCCGGACGGGGGCGCGCTGCTGCCGCACGTGCAGGTCTTCATCGCCGGTCGGTCGATCCGCGACCTGGAGGGGCTGGCGACGCCCATCTCCCACGGGGTCGACCTGGCGATCTTCCCGCCCGTGGCGGGCGGGTGACGAGGGGGCCCGCAGGCAACGCTGCCTGCGGGCCCTGTCACTTTGGACGCCGGTGTGGCGGCTACGACCCGGTGCGGGACCGCCCCACCACCCTGCCGGTGGTGAAGTGCCCCACCCAGTTGCAGAGCAGGTCCAGGTGCCGGTCAAACTCCTCGCTGTCGAAGAGCGGCGGGCCGAACACCACCGCCAGGCAGCGGCGGGTTCCCGCACCGGTGGCCGTTCGGGCCGAGTCGGTGAGCGGCGAGCCGCAGGGGCCGGCTGCGTCCCGCAGCACGGGCTTGCCCTGGGTCTCCAGCTCCGTGCCGGCCAGCGTCAGGTAGCGCTCGCCCTCCCGCCCGCGCCCGAAGCTGACGGCGGTGCCTTCCAGCCGGTCCGCGTCGTAGAGCCCGATCGGCAGCCCCGTGGCCACCGACCAGGCGTTGACCAGGTCGACCATCAGGTTGACCCGGGGCAGGTCGTCGCCCTTCACGATGCGCCGCAGCAGCCGCTCCGAGGAGACCCGGTAGCGGGAGGGGTCGGTGCCCAGGGCCTTGAGCACCTTCCGCCAGCCGGCCACGGCCGGCAGCTGGCTGATCTCCTCCAGCTTCAGCGCCGTCCTGGTCTGGACGACCGTCGCGTCGACCAGCGCCTGCAGGGCTTCGGTGGCGGGCCCGTTCTCCACCCCCTCGATGTGGATGGCGGCGAGCGTGAGAAAGGGGACCTGCCGGGCGAGGTCGGGGTCGATGGTGACGTTCGGCAGCGTGGTAATCCCCTCCTAATCGAAATTGGGCTAGAGGTACGGCGCCGAAATGGGCGAATCCTGCTGGACAGGTACCAGTCGATCTCTGATACTAGTAGTGACCTGTTGGCCCCGAAGCTATGGAGAAGGAGTGTACACTGCATGCTGGAGCGTACGTTCACGCTGACGAACCCCACCGGGCTGCACGCCCGGCCTGCGGCGCTGTTCGTCAAGGAGGTCCAGAAGTTCGCCGGAACAGAGATCTTCGTGCGCAAGGGCGAGCGCGAGGTCTCGGCCCGCTCGCTGCTGTCGCTGCTGAGCCTCGGCATCGGTCAGGGCGAGACCATCGCGATCCGCTGCGACGGGCCGCAGGAGGAAGAGGCCATGGCGGCGTTGGCCGCCCTGATTGAGGGTGGCTTCGGTGAGTGAGCGGTTGCTGCGAGGGGTAGGAGCAGCCGCCGGCGCCGTGATGGGCCCGGCGCTGGTCTACCGGGAGGCGCAGGCCGTGCCGACCGCGGCGAAGGCCGGCACGCCGGCCGAGGAGCAGGCGCGCTATGAGGCGGCCCGCCGCCGGGCCGCGGCGGAGCTGGAGGAGCTGGTTCAGCGGGCGGACGACCACGGCCGGGAGATCCTGGGCGCCCACCAGCTCATGCTCCAGGATCCGGAGATGCACGACCTGGTGGCGGCGTCCATCCAGGCGGGAAAGCCGGCGGAGGAAGCCGTGCAGGCGGCGGTGGAGCAGTTCGCGGGCATGCTGGAGGCCCTCGACGACGAGTACCTGCGGGAGCGGGCGGCGGACGTGCGCGACGTGGGCCGGCGCCTGGTGGCGGCCCTGACGGGGCGCTCGGTCGGACTCCGGCTGGAGCGGCCGGCCGTGGTGATCGCGCGCGACCTGGCCCCCACGGACACCATCGGGCTGGACCGCTCGCTGCTGCTGGGCATCGTGACGGAGCAGGGCGGGCCCACGTCCCACACCTCCATCCTGGCCCGCTCCTGGGGCATTCCGGCGGTAGTGGCGGCTCACGGCGTGCTCGAGGCCGCCGCCGACGGCATGACGGTCGCCCTGGACGGCGATTCCGGTGAGGTGGTGCTCGATCCGGACGCCGGGACCCGGATCCGCTACGAGGCCGCCATGGCCCGGGCCCGGGAGCAGGCGGAGCGCGACCGGGCCGAGGCGTCGCTCCCCGGCGAGACCCCGGACGGCGTGCGGGTGGAGCTGGCGGCCAATGCCGGATCGCCTGACGAGGTCGCGCTGGCCATGGAGAAGGGCGCCGAGGGCGTGGGGCTGCTGCGGTCGGAGTTCCTGTTCATGGGGCGCGACACCGCCCCCACGGAGGAGGAGCAGTATGCGGCCTACGCCGCCGCGCTGCGCAACGCCGGCGGCCGGCGCGTGATCATCCGCACGCTGGACATCGGCGGCGACAAGGACGTTCCCTACCTGGGACTGGCGAAGGAGGAGAACCCCTTCCTGGGGGTGCGGGCGCTGCGGCTCTGTTTCCGCAGACCCGAGCTGTTCCGGGCACAGCTGCGGGCGCTGCTCCGGGCGTCCGTGCACGGCCGCCTGGCGATCATGTTCCCCATGGTGGGCGGGCTGGCCGACCTGCGCCGGGCCAGGGAGGCGCTGGCGGAGGCGCGCCGCTCGCTGGAGGCCGAGGGCCACCCCGTGGCCGACAACTACGAGGTGGGCATCATGATCGAGATCCCCTCGGCCGCGCTGCTGGCCGACCACCTGGCGGCTGAGGTGGACTTCTTCTCCATCGGCACCAACGACCTGGTGCAGTACACCCTGGCCGTGGACCGGGGCAACCCGGCGCTGGCGGAGATGTACCAGCCCTACCATCCTGCGGTGCTTCGCCTGATCGACCGGGTCGTGACCGCCGCCCACGCCGCCGGCAAGTGGGTGGGCGTCTGCGGCGAGATGGGCGGCCTGCCGGCCGGCGCGCTGCTGCTCCTGGGCCTCGGCGTCGATGAGCTGTCGATGTCGCCGGCGCTGCTGGCCCGCATCCGCCGCCTCGTGCGCGCGACGCCCTTCGCCGAGGCGCGGTCCGTCGCGCAGCAGAGCCTGGCGCTGGGGACGCCGGAGGAGGTCCTGGCGTTGGTGGAGCCGCTGGTGCGGCGCGGCGAGTAGCGCCCGGCTCGAGCTGCGGCCGGCTCCTGGGCAGTGGGGGCACAGGGTTGTGGTGAGGACAGACTACGGGAGCGGCGCATGCCGCTCCCGTTCTGATCTGGATAGCCCTCTGTGCTGTTGCCCTGCAGATCGGTCTACGCCGACGGGTGCGCAGTCGGCACCAGCGTGCCGGACGAGACCTCCTTCTGCTCCAGGCGCTCCTCGAACTGGAGCCGCCAGAGCTTGTAGTAGAGCCCCTGTCGGGCGAGCAGCTCCTCGTGGGTGCCCTGCTCGTGGATGCGCCCCTTGTGCAGCACGATGATCTGGTCCGCATGCTGGATGGTCGAGAGCCGGTGGGCCACGATGAAGGTGGTGCGGCCCGCCGTCAGCCGGTGCAGGGCCTGCTGGATCGCGGCCTCGGTCTCGGAGTCGACAGAGGCGGTGGCCTCGTCGAGCACCAGGATGGGGGGATCGAAGGCGAGGGCACGGGCGAAGGATAGGAGCTGCCGCTGGCCGGCCGAGAGGGTCGCACCGCGCTCGGCCACGGGCTCGTCGTAGCCCAGTCGGAGCTCCCGGATGAACTCGTCGGCCCCGACGGTGCGGGCGGCCTCCCGGATGCGCTCGTCGCTGATCTCGGTGTTGCCGAGCCGGATGTTGGAGGCGATGTCGCCGCTGAACAGGAACACGTCCTGCGCCACAAGGCCGACGGCCCTGCGGAGCTCGGCGGTGGACACCTCCCGCACGTCGACGCCGTTGACGAGCACCTGGCCCTTCTGCACGTCGTAGAACCGCATCAGCAGGTTGATGATGGAGGACTTGCCTGCCCCGGTGTGGCCGACGAAGGCGATGGTCTGGCCGGGCTCAGCCCGGAACGAGACGTCCCTCAGCACCCATTCGCCCTCGTTGTAGGCGAACCAGACGTTCCGGAACTCCACCTCGCCGGTGACCCGCCCCAGTGGCTTGGGGTTGGCCGGCTCCACGATGGCGGGCTGCGTGTCCAGCAGCATGAAGATGCGCTCCGCGGAGGCCATGGCGCTCTGCAGGATGTTGAACTTCTCGGCCAGCTGCATCAGCGGCTCGAAGAAGCGGCGGGCGAGGGTGACGAAGAGCAGGAGGACGCCGGGCGTGAGGGTGCCGGCCAGTGCCTGCACGCCGCCGTACCAGAGCACCAGCGCGATCGTGACGTTGGCCAGCAGGTCGAGGATGGGCCGGAAGACGGCCCAGACCATCAACTGCCGCCAGGAGGCCCGGTTGTACTCATCGTTCTCCCGCTTGAACTCGGCAAAGGTCTGCGCCTCCCGGGCGAAGAGCTGCACGATGCGCATGCCGCTGACGTGCTCGGCGACGAAGGCGTTGATGCGCGCGAGGCGCACCCGCACCTCCCGCCACGCGTCGCGGGCCTTGGCGGCGAAGAACCGGGTGTAGAAGGCGACCAGGGGAATCAGCGCCAGGCTGACGGCGGCCAGCTTGGGGTGCGTGCTGACCATCATGACGGCGACGCCGACCAGCATAAACAGGTCGCGGAAGAGGTTCACCAGCACGCTGGTGTACATCTCGTTCAGCGTCTCCGTGTCGTTGGTCACCCGGGTGACCAGCCGCCCCGCGGGGTTCGTGTCGAAGAACTGGAGGTGCAGCCGCTGCAGGTGGCCGAAGAGCTGCTTGCGGATCGCGTAGATGATCTTCTGGCCGGTGAACTGCAGCAGGAGCACCTCGCCGTAGGAGACCGCGAAGCTGGCCACCAGCGCCAGGGTGAGCCAGAGCGCCAGGCGGGAGAGCCCCGCGGCCGCGGCGGGATCGTCGATGCCGGGTACCAGGTACCGGTCGATGGCGAGCTGTACCAGCTTCGGCTGCACCAGGTCGAGGCTTACCGCCACGCCCAGCATTGCGATGCAGGCCAGGAGCGCCTTCCAGTGTGGCCGGGCGTAGCTGAGCAGCCGCGCCATGATCTTTGCGTCGTATACCTTGCCGAGGGCCTCTTCTTCGCGGAAGTCCGCCATAGTTCCCTCCTGTGTGGGTTCACTCGAGGCTGGCGATGGCCTCCTCGAGCTGTTGGCGCTGGTAGGTGCGGAAGTAGCGGCCGCCCAGGGCGACCAGCTCATCGTGCGTTCCGGCCTCGGCGATGCGGCCGCGCTCCAGCACGATGATCAGGTCGGCGTTCTTCACCGCGGCGACCCGGTGTGAGATGACGATGGTCGTGCGCTCGCGCATCAGCGGGCGGAGCCCGTTCAGGATGCGCTGCTCGGTTGCGGTATCGACCGCCGAGAGGCAGTCGTCGAGCACGAGGATCGGCGCGTCCTTCAGGACGGCCCGGGAGAGGCCGACCCGCTGCCGCTGGCCGCCGGAGAGGGTCACGCCCCGCTCGCCGACCATGGTCTCGTAGCCCTGGGGCAGGAACTCGAGGATGTCCTGCTCCACCTGGGCGGTCCGCGCCGCCTGGCGGATCTGCTCCTCGGTCCACTCCCCCGGCGCGAAGCCGATGTTCTCGCGCACCGTGCGCGAGAACAGGAAGGACTCCTGCGGCACGGCGGCGATGGAGCGGCGGAGCAGGTTCAGCGGCAGGTCGAGCACGTCGATGCCGTCGATGAAGACGGTGCCCCGGGGCGGGTCGAAGACCCGGGCCAGCAGCGCTGCAAGCGTGGACTTCCCGCTGCCCGTGCGCCCGAGGATGCCCAGCGTCTGCCCCGGTTTGATGTGCAGGTTGATGCCGTCGAGGACAGGGGGGCCGTCGGGAACGTAGCGGAAGGTCAGGTCCCGGATCTCGATCTCGCCGCGGACCCGCCCGCCCGGAGGCTCGGCGGTCTCGGGGGCGTCCTTGACCTCCGGCTCCGTGAGCAGCACCTCGCGGATGCGGGCGAAGGCGGCGAAGCCCCGCTGGATGATGTGCACCACCCAGCCCATGGCGATCATCGGCCAGATGAGCATGCCGATGTACATGGTGAGCGAGGCGAAGTCGCCCACCGAGATCTCCCCTCGCAGCACCGCACGCCCGGGGACGGCGATGGCGATGACGTAGCAGAGCCCGGCGAAGAGGCCTACCACCGGGTCGAAGAGGCCGTCGACGCGCATCATCGCCATGAAGCGCCGGATGTAGTCCCGGTTGGCCTCGTCGAACTTGGCTTCCTCGGCGGCCTCCTGGGTGTAGGCCTTGACCACGCGCACGCCGGAGATGTTCTCCTGCACCACGTCGGAGAGGCGGGCGAAGCTGTCCTGCACCGCCCGGGAGCGGGCGAAGATCAGCTTGCCGACCGCCGCGATCAGCAGCGCCAGGAAGGGCAGGGGCAGGAGCGCCCAGAGCGAGAGCTTGAGGCCGATGGTCGAGATCATGGCGATGAGGGTGAACAGCGTCATCGCCAGGGAGTCGGCCGCCATGAGCACACCCTCGCCGGCGATGCCCCGCACCGCCTGCAGGTCGTTGGTGGCCATGGCCATCAGGTCGCCGGTCTTGTGCGTGTGGAAGAAGGAGGCCGAGAGCCGCTCCAGGTGGGCGAAGAGGTCGGCGCGCAGGTCGCGCTCCACCAGCCGTGCGGTGCCGAAGACGAAGATGCGCCAGGTGAAGCGCAGGAAGGCGATCAGCAACGCCGTGCCGACGATCAGCGCCAGGTAGCGGTAGATCCCGGTCATGTCCAGGGCGCCGGCTTCCAGGTCGTCGACGAAGTGGCCGATCAGCCGCGGCGCCACCTGCTGCAAGAGGTCGGTGCCGGCCAGGGCTGCCACGCCGAGCAGATACCGCCACTTGTAGCGGCTGAGGAACGAGAAGAGGGAGCGGTACGGAGAGGACATACGCACCTCGCAGTAGAGACGGATGGTGGAAAAGTTCAGTGGTGGGCGCTGATTCGAATGCTCGCAAAGAATATAGACGCCCCCGAAGGGCAGGGTGTTCCGTCGGGCTGCCGGCCAGAATGTGTCTGCCTGTTCCGTCCGAAAAACCAACCCCCTGAGCCTGTGCTCCGGGGGTTGATCACTACTCGGCAGGATCGGATTACATGGCGGCCGTCTCGGTCCGGGCCGCGGCGCGGGCCTGCACGCGCTGGACCAGGTCGTCGAACAGCGTGTAGACCACCGGGATGACCACCAGGGTCAGCAGGGTGGAGAGCGAGAGGCCGCCGATGACGACCGTGGCCAGGGGCGCCTCCAGCTCGGCTCCCTCGGCCAGCCCCAGCGCCAGGGGCAGGAGGCCCAGCACCGTGGTGAGGGTGGTCATCAGCACGGGGCGGAGACGCCGGGGGCCGGTGATGCGCACCGCCTCGTCCCGGTCCATCCCCTGCCGCCGCAGCTGGTTGATGTAGTCCACCAGCACGATGGCGTTGTTGACGACGACGCCCACCAGGAGGATGAGGCCGATCATCGCCGAGATGTCGAGGCTGCGGCCGGTGAGGACCAGGCCGAGCACGGCGCCGACCAGGGCCAGCGGGACGGTGAACAGGATGACGAAGGGGTGGAGGAAGGACTCGAACTGCGCGGCCATCACCAGGTAGACCAGCGCGACGGAGAAGGTCAGCGCCTGAACGAGGCCGCTCATCGCATCTGACATCAGCTCGTAGTCGCCGCCGTAGTCGATCTCGTAGCCGGGCGGCAGCGGGAACTGCGCCAGCCGCGCCTTGATGTCATTAATGACGCTGCCCAGGTCGCGGCCGTAGATCTGGCCGGTCACCTTCACCACCCGGGCCTGCTCCTCGCGCTCGACTACGGTCGGGCCCACGCCCCGCACCAGCTCGGCCAGCTCACCCAGGGGGACGGTCTGGCCGTACGGCGTGGCGATGGGCAGCTGCCGGAGTGCGACGATGTTCTCGCGGGCGCTCTCGGTGGCCATCAGCCGGATGTCGACCTCCTCGCCGCCCACCCGGTACTGGGTGACCACCCGGCCGCGCACCGCGGATTGCACCGAGGAGGCGACCTGGCTGGGGCTCAGGCCGTAGGAGGCGGCCTTGGCCCGATCGACCCGGATCTGGACCTCGGGCAGGCCCTCGCTGACGGAGGTGGAGAGTTCGCGGGTGCCCGGTACCCGGGCGATCTCCGCCATGATCTGCTGGGAGAGCTCCTTCAGCACGTCGAGGTCCTCGCCGCTGATCGCGACCTCGATGTCGTTGCCCCCGCCCGTCTCGATGGTGCCCGCCGTCGAGACCGTCACCCTGGCGCCGGGCAGGAAGATCCGGTTGCGCACGTCCTCCACGACCTCTTCGAGGCTGCGGCTGCGTTCACCGGGACTCACCAGCATGCCGGAGATGAACCCCTGGTGGGACTGCCCGCCCGTGGCGTAGGCGCTGCCGGAGGTGCCCACCGCCACGTAGAGGGTGCGCAGCTCGGGCAGGTCCCGGATCTGGGCAACGGCCTGCTCCACGGCGGCCTGCGTCTCCTCCAGCTTCGTGCCCGGCGGCATCGAAATGGAGACGCGGAACTCGCTGGTATCGCTGGGCGGGATGAACTCCATGCCCATCCGCCCGACGACCAACAGCGCCAGGGCCAGCGAAGCGAGCCCGATGCCCACCACCTGCCACCTGTGGCCCAGGGCCCAGCTCAGCATCCGGCCGTAGACCGCTTCCAGCCGGGCCAGCTGATCGCTGATCCAGCCGGAAACCCGGGTGATCCAGGGCACCTGCCGGCGAGCGGGCCGGTCACGGAGGAGCCAGGGCGCCATCATCGGCACGAGCGTGAGGGCGGTGAGCAGCGAGACCAGCAGCGAGAACGTCACCGTGAGCGCCAGCTCCCGGAAGAAGAGCTGGGCGAGGCCGGTGATCCAGACGACGGGGAGGAAGACGACCACCGAGGTCAGGGTGGATGCCGTGACGGCCAGGCCCACTTCGGCGGTGCCGTCCTCGGCCGCCTGGTAGATGTCCTTGCCCATCTCCTTGTGCCGGAAGATGTTCTCCAGGACGACGATGGAGGAGTCGACCATCATGCCCACGCCCAGCGAGAGGCCGCCCAGGGAGAGGATGTTCAGCGTGATGCCGCTGAAGAAGACGGGGCCGAACGTGGCGATGACGGCGACGGGGATGCTGATGGCGATGGCGAAGGTCGCCCGGACGTGCCGGAGGAAGAACAGGAGCACCAGGATGGCCAGGATGCCGCCCTGCATGCCGGACGACGCGACCGACTCCAGCGAGGTGAGCACCATGCGCGAGGTGTCGGAGAGGATCGTGGCCTGCACCTGGCCGGGCAGCTCCGCCTCGATCTTCTTCAGCTCGGCCTTCACCGCGTTGGCCACCGCCACGGAGTTGCCGCCGCTCTGCTTCTGGATGTCCAGCGACACCGCAGTCTGGCCGTTGAGCCAGACCCGGGAGGTGGCCTCGGCCCAGGTGTCGCGTACCTCCGCGACGTCGCCCAGCCGCACGGTTCCCAGCCGCAGGTCGCGGATCTCATCCAGCGACTGGTACTGGCCGATGGTGCGGACGAGGAGGTTGACGCTGCCCTCGCCCACCTCGCCGCCGGGCAGGTTCAGGTTCTCGTACGCCAGCACCTGCGCGACGTTGGTCATGGAGAGGCCGTGCGCCTGCAGCCGGGCGGGGTCGACGACGACCTGGATCTCCCGCTCGATGCCGCCGTTGACGGTGACGGAGGCCACGCCGTCCAGCCGCTCGAGCCGCGGCTTGATCCGCTCCTCGGCCAGGGCCTTCAGCTCGGCCAGGTCCTCGGAGCCGGTCAGGCCGATGGTGAGCACCGGCAGCGCGGAGGGGTCGATCTTGAAGACCATCGGGGCGTCCACGCCGTCGGGCAGGTAGCCCTTCACCTGGTCGACCTTCTCGCGGATGGAGAGGGTGGCCTGGTCCATGTCGGTGCCGTAGTCGAACTCGACGATGACCAGCGACTGGCCCTCGGAGCTGGAGGAGGAGACGGCGGTCACGCCCGGCACCGTGCCCATGACCTCCTCGATGGGACGGGAGACGTGCGCCTCGACCTCCTCGGGGCCGGCGCCCTCGTACGAGGTCGCCACCACCGCGAGGGGGAACTCCATGGCGGGGTACAGGTCAAGCGAGAGGCGGGTGAGGGAGACGAGGCCCACCACTGCGGCGATCAGGTAGAACACGACGGTGGGAACGGGGTGGTGGATGGAGAAGCGGATGAGCCCCCTCACCGGTCAGGCCCCCCTCCCACCCGCACGGGGGCGCCGTCGTAGAGCCGGTTCTGCCCGGCCACCACCACCTGGTCACCCTCGGCGATGCCCTCGACCAGCACCTGCTGATCGGACCGCACGGCCACGGAGACGGTCACCCGGCGGGCGACGCCGTCCTCGACCACGTAGACGTAGGGTTCGCCGGAGCCTTCCAGGAGGGCGTTCACCGGGATCAGGACGCCCTCGCGCTCCTCCAGTGGAAACTCGACCTCGGCAAACATGCCGCCCTTCAGGGCGCCGTCCGGGTTGGGCAGGAGCACCCGCACCTTGTAGGAGCGGGTCTGGGCGTCCATCTGCGGGCTGACGGACTCGACCTCGCCCGTGAAGGTCTCGCCCAGCGCCGGGACGGTGACCGGCACCGCAACCCCCGGCCGCACGGAGTTGATCGCCGCCTCGGCGACGCCGGTGTCCACCACGACGGTGGAGAGGTCGACCAGCTGGAACACCGGGGTACCGGCGCCGATCAGCGCGCCCGGCTCCACGTACCGGGCGGCCAGGACCCCGTCAGCCGGCGCGGTGATGCGGGCGCCCTCGTAGCTGGACTTGGCCAGCTCCAGCTGGGCGCGGGCCGCTTCCACGGCCGCGGTCGCCAGGGTGAGCTGGGTGCGGATCTGCTCCGCCTGCTGGTGGGAAACAGCGCCCTGGGCGAGCAGCGCCTCCAGCCGGGAGGCCTGGCGCGCGGCCTCGCTCCGCTGCGCCTCGGCCTGGGTGTACTGCGCCTGCGCG
The DNA here is from genome assembly GCF_017874315.1 of Symbiobacterium terraclitae. Lineage (NCBI taxonomy): Bacteria > Bacillati > Bacillota > Clostridia > Eubacteriales > Symbiobacteriaceae > Symbiobacterium > Symbiobacterium terraclitae. The sequence continues at coordinate 30,537 of NZ_JAGGLG010000027.1, forward strand.
GCCGCCAGCTGGTTGGCCAGGTCCTTGTCGTCCAACTCCACCAGCAGGTCGCCCTCCTGCACGGCGTCGCCCATCTGGCGGTGGACGGCAACCACGCGGCCGGGGACCTTGGCGGTGACGGTGATGGAGAGGATCGGCTTCAGCTGGCCCGAGGCGTGGCTGGTGGCGGTGAGCGTGCCGCCGCGGGCCTCGGTGACGGCCACCGCCACGGCCTCGACGGCCGGCTCATCCATCTGTCCCGAGGCCAGGCCGCACGCGGAGAGGAGCAGGGCAAACAGCGGCAGCAGGGCCGCGGGGAAGAAACGCCTCATGTCGCACGTACCTCCATGGGGGGCTAGGGTGCGGCCGGAACGTCCAGCCGGATGTCGGCCCAGACGGTCTCGCCAGACGGCAGGCCGACCAGCGGGGTGATCACGACCTCGCCCGGTGCGGTCGCGCTGCGCACGCCGGACGAATCCACCGCCACCGGGGCGTACCGGCGGCCAGGCACCAGGTGGTTGAAGCGGTAGATGCCCTCGTTGTCGGTGAACGCGACCCGGTCCGCCGCGCTCTGGCCCTCGGTGTACAGCACCACCCGGATGCCGCTCAGGGGACTGCCGTCAGGACCCACGACGCGGCCGACGATCGACGCGTGGACGTGCGTGGTCAGGTTGGCCTGCACGCCGAAGCCGGTGCCCGGACGGACCACCTCGGCCGCGGCGTTCAGCGCGGCGTTCTCGCCGGCGACCCGCACCAGGTATGCCTCACCCGGCATGGCGGGCACGCGGACGTCGTAGCTGCCGTCCGCGCCGACCGCGCCGGTGAAGGCGGAGCCGTCGCTGGAGCGGAGGACCGTCACCTCGGCGCCCTCCGCCGGACGGTCATCGCCTGCCTGCACGAGCCCGAGGAAGCGGGTCTCGGCGGGCCGGGCCACCAGGACCAGGTGGTTGGGGCCGGCGGGCGTGAGGACCTGGGGCTCCCGCTGCGTGCCGTCAGGCGCCACGGAACCGCCCACGTAGCCCGGGTCGAGGATGACGGGCAGGTAGCGGCTCTGGCGCGCAACGGGCAGGTTGGCGAACTGGTAGCGGCCGGCCGCGTCCGTCTCGGTCTCGGCGATCTTGCTCCGCCCTTCCTCCCGCAGCCCGACCTTGACGCCGGCCAGGGGCTCGCCCCGGTCGTCCACCACGCGGCCCGCGATCGTGGCACGCTCGGGCTGGAGCACGAAGTCGGCCGTGTTGTTGCTGCCCCGCCGCACGTCCACCAGGCTGGGCGGGTTCTCGCCGTCAGTGACGGGCTGGTCGGTGTACAGGTAGCCGTCCACCTGCACGCTCACGTGGTAACCGGTGCTGCGGCTCCCTGTCGGGTCGTCCGGGATGTTGGCCTGGAGGCTGAGGTCGTACCGCCCCTCCTCGTCGGTGCGGGCGGTCCAGTTCTGGGAGCCCCGGTTCACGCGTACCACGGCGCCGGCCACCGGCTCATCCAGGTGGTTCTTCACGGTGCCCGAGAGGATGGCCAGCCCGTGGCCGTAGGTGTCCGGGGAGCTGGCGACGATGTTGGCCGAGACCGTCTGGCCGCCCGCCACCTCCAGCCAGCCGGAGTCGGCCCGCACCAGCGTCCCGCCGGGGAAGGCGCGGACGCGGTAGGTGCCCCCGGTCACCTCGCTGAAGGAGAACCGGCCCTCCTCGTCGGTGCGGGCGACCTGCACGGTGCCGAGGCCGGCGCGCTGCAGGTGCACTTCGACCTTCTTCAGGGGCTCGGCATTGCCGTCGAAGACCCGGCCGGCGACCACGGCGTAGAGCCTGTTCAGCACGAGCCGGTCCGCGCCGCTGAAGTCGATCCAGCCGCCGTCCTCAAGGGTGAAGGTACCGGTCGTGATGGTCTCGTGGTCGTACCGGGAAAGGCGAAGCTGGTAGACCCCGCCCTCGGCGGGCGGCGCCGAAAGGCTGAAGTAGCCGGAGCGGTCGGTGCGCACCGAGGCCACCGGCCCCCAATCCGCCAGCAGCAGTTCGACGGTCGCGTCCGAGACGGGCGCGCCGTTCACCCCGGAGACCACCTCGCCGGTGATGCGGGCGAGCGCGGACGGCAGGGTGAGGTCCACCTGGTTCCGGCGCCGCGGGTCAAGGCCGCCCATCTCCTGGGAGACGGGGCGATGGCGGTCCGCATGGGCCTGGAGGGTGTACTCGCCCCCAGCCCGGGCGGTCGAGAGGCTGTAGACGCCCAGGTCGTTGGTGCGGGCCGTCGCCTCCAGGCCGTACCCGGCCCGGAACAGCTGGATGGTCGCCTGCGGAACCGGGAGCCCGCGCTCGTCGCGCACCACGCCGGTGATCACGGCGGTATAGGGCTCGGCGGTGAGGGTGAGGGCGGGGCCGTCGCTGGCGGGCACGTACGCCCGCTCCGTCAGCGCATGGCCGTCGGCCCAGGCCCGGATCCAGAAGGTGTGGCCGGGGGGGAGCGCGATGGTGGCCTGGCCCCGCTGGTCCGTGCGGGCCGCGGTGATGCCGGGCAGGCCGGGCGTAAGTACCTGTATCTCCGCATCCGGCAGCGGGGTGCCGTTGGTGCTGATCAGGGTGATGCGCAGGGGCGCCGCGGCCGCGGGCTGCAGGAAGGAGAGGTCGGCCGCGGCCGCAGCCGGAACACTGCTCACCAGGAATAGCAGGCCTAACAACAGGGCAATAAGCTTACGCATACTTCACCTCTATACCGTTCCCGGCGCCAGTATCGCGTCGGTGAAGAAATCGGCAACATCCTCGTCGAGCCGGTCGTACCAGTCGGGCGAAAGCATTCCGGCGAAGGCCGGCGGGACGCACTGCCCCACCTGGAGCATGGCCCAGATGGCGCCTGCGAGGCCCACCGTGAGGATCATGGGGTGGGGCGGCCGGATGGCCCCGGCCCGGACCGCCTGTGCGAAGGCGGCCCGGTCCTCGTCCGTGAAGGCCGAGACCACCTGCTGCAGCAGGAAGTCGCCGATCTCGGGGTGGAAGCGGCCTTCGGTGAAGAGGACGTTGAAGACGTCCTGGTTCTCCCGCATCACCTGCACCAGTTCCCGGATCCGCAGGCGGAGCAGGTCGCGCACGTTGCCCGTGCGGGGAAGCGCCCGCTCCCGGCTCAGGGCCTCCTGTACCACCGGCTCCACGCAGGCGACGAAGAGCTCCTTCTTGTCCTTGAAGTACCGGTAGATGGTACCCTCGGCCACGCCGGCCCGGCGGGCGATCTCTGCGGTGGTGGCGCCGTTGTAGCCCCGCTCGCTGATGAGGTGCAGTGCGGCGTCGAGGATGCGTCTGCGGGTCGTTTCCATATCAAGCCTACCCCCTATAGCTCGCCCAGGGCCTGGCGCAACTCCAGCAGGCGCAGGCGCAGGTTGGCCGCTGCCTGGATGCGTCCGGCCTCGGCCTCGAGGGCCGCAGCGGAGGCGGCCTGCACCTCCACCCAGGTGGCGAGTCCGGCATCGTAGCGGAGCTCGGCCAGGCGCAGGGCCTCGCGGGCCGGCTCCAGGGCCTTCTCGCGCGCCCTCAGCTCCTCCAGTGCGCCGTGGGCGGCGAGGTAGGCCTGGGTCACCTCGGCCCTGGCCCGGGCCAGGGCCAGTTCGTACTGGGAGGCGGCGGCCTGCACCTGCTGCGCGGCGCCGGTACCATCGGCCGACAGGCCGGTCTGGAGCCTGCGGCCGGCAAGGTCGAGCGCGGCGTCCCGCAGGTCGGGGCGGCGGGAAACCGCCTGTGCGATGAGGGACTCCAGGTCGGTGGGCAGGGCGACTTCCTCCGACCGCAGCGTATCGGGCTCCGGCCTGACGTTGGCGGCGATCGGCGTGCCGATCACCTGTCCCAGGGCGCTGCGCGCCGCCTCCTCCATGGCCTGTGCGCCGATCAAGGCCGCCTGCTGGCCGGCGAGGGCCGCCTGTACCTGGAGCAGGTCGTACTGGGAGGCGCTGCCCACTGCGACCGCGGCCTCCACGTTGGCCAGCTGGGTGCGGGTCCGCTCGAGGGCAGCCTGCTGCGCCTCGACGGTGGCGACGGCCTTCTGCCAGGTCACGTAGGCCTGCAGCGCGCCGGCCCGCACCTGCTGTCTGGCCGAGAGGTGCTGGGAAGCGGCCTGTTCGTAGGTGAGGAGCGCCTGCTGCCCCACGGCCTGCGGCGTGATCGCCTGCTGGGGAATGGAGATGCCGTACTGGGCCTGCAGATACGCGGCAACGGCAGGGGCCATGGCCGGAGCGGCCGCCGGGGCGGTCTCCAGCGCGGACCGGGCCGAGGAGACCTGGATGGCCGCCAGCCGCACGCCGGGGTTCAGGGTCTCCGCCAGGGTCAGGGCCTGCTCCAGGCCGAGGACGAGCGGCTCCGGCGGGGTGTCTGCGGCCGCGGCGGGCGGGCCCGCCGCGGTGAGGAGCGTCAGGGAGATCAGCGCTGATACCAGGGAGCGCGGGAGTCGCATGGGCAAGGATCGCCTCCCAACCGGGGTGTCGCCGGGAAAATTTTGGATCTTAATTCCAGGAGTGAGTACTCACTCATTCTACTGCGCGCGCTGACTGGCGTCAATAGGTAAGGACGTACCCCGGATATACCAGGGTACGTCCCAACTGCCGGTATTCCACAGGTTCGCGGGTCAGACCCCGATGTCCTCCCAGAGGGCGATGAGCCGGCGTACGGCGATGTTCACCTGGGCCTCGTCACGCGTGTCGATAGCGCCGCGAAGGCCGGCCAGTTCGAGATCAAACAACTCAATTTCATCGGTGGTTGACGTGATGTGGATTCGTCCGCGCACGCGCTGCCAGGCTTGGCTGACGTCGTCGATTGTGGTGTGCGCCCGGTCCCAGTCGCGCTGTTGGGTGAGGCTCAGGAGCTGGTTCAGACGGCCGGCCACGTCGTCGTCGGCCCCGAAGGAACGCTTGAGGATGCCCCCCATGTTGAACAGCAGGACGGTGACGGTGACGATCACGACGGGCAGGCCGATGTAGATCAGCTGACGCATGCGTGCGTTCACGCTTGACCCTCCATTTCCAGAACCTTAGTTGGGCCCCGGGTAATCGCTGAGGTCGAGGGCCGGGGGAAACTTGTCCGTGTACCGGTCCACGTAGACCTTGCCCTCGGCGTCCACCACGGCGAGGAAGGCCTCCTCCGGGCCGCTCAGGCCCTGCTCCTGCAGCTTGGCCGTCAGCCAGGCGCGGTTGACGCCCAGCCGGCGGAGGTTCTGGTCCATCACCTCGCCGTCCACCACCAGCTCGATGCCGAGCCCCCTGGACCTGGTCTGGATGTGCAGGTCGGAAACCGTGGCCGGCAGGTGCTCCGGCCGCTTCAGGACGGACAGGCTGCCGCGCGGCTCCATGATGGCCAGTTCGACCTCGTCGACGTGGAAGATGGACTGGCCGCGCAGCAGTTCGAGGAGTTCGCTCTCCCGCATCCGCATGCGCCTGAGGTTGCGCTCCAGGATCTGGCCGTCCTGGATCAGCACAACGGGCTCGCCGTCGAGCATCTTGGACAGCCAGCGGCTCTTGATCGCCGTGAACTGCATGGCCAGGGTCAGGACGACCCAGGTGGCCAGCGCCACGAAGATCGGCCAGGGGCGGATGGAGAGGCTGGCAGAGAGCTCTGCGGCGATGGAGCCGAGAGTGGCGCCGGCGACGTACTCGAAGAAAGTGAGGTGGGCTACCTGCGTCTTGCCCAGGATGCGGGAGAAGATCAACAGGTTGACGAATGTAAGAACGGAGCGGGTCAGGACGACCGTTCCTTCACCCAATGCGAAATCCCCCCACCCACATGAAATAGAGGCCGCGCGACCGTTTACACGTGGGCCGGTTCTGCTATACTGCGTTAGGATGCATGCGTGAAACGGATCGCAGGAGGTGAGGACCGTGGACCAGCACAGGACCCCGCTCTTTACCGGGCTGGTGGAGCACGCGAGGCGCAACCCCATTCAGTTCCACATTCCCGGCCACAAGAAGGGTGCGGGCATGGCCCCGGAGTTCAGGGAGTTCATCGGGGAGCGTGCGCTCTCCATCGACCTGATCAACATCGCCCCGCTGGATGACCTGCACAACCCGCACGGGATCATCCGGGAGGCGCAGGCCATGGCCGCCGAGGCCTTCGGAGCGGATCACTCGTACTTCAGCGTCCAGGGCACCAGCGGCGCGATCACGACGATGATCATGACCGTCTGCGGGCCCGGCGACAAGATCCTGGTGCCCCGGAACGTGCACAAGTCCGTCCTCACCGGCATTGTGCTGTCAGGCGCCCTGCCGATATTCATGAACCCCGACCTGGACTACGACCTCGGCATCGCGCACGGCGTCAGCCTCGAGGTCGTCCGGCATACGCTCGACCAGCACCCCGACGCCAAGGGGGTGTTGGTGATCAACCCGACTTACTACGGCGTTGCGGCGGACCTCAAGGGCATCGTCGAGCTCGCCCACGCCCGCGGCGTGCCGGTCCTGGTGGACGAGGCACACGGCGTTCACCTCTGCTTCCACGAGGGCCTGCCGCTCTCCGCCATGCAAGCCGGCGCCGACATGGCGGCCACCTCGGTGCACAAGCTGGGCGGCTCCCTCACGCAGACCAGCATCCTGAACGTGCGGGAGGGGTTCATCAACCCCGGCCGCGTGCAGGCGATCCTCTCGATGCTGACCACCACGTCCACCTCTTACCTGCTGCTGGCCTCGCTGGACGCCGCCCGCAAGCAGCTGGCCACCCGCGGCCGTGAGCTGATCGACCGTGCGATTCGGCTGGCCGAGCGGGCCCGCCGCCAGATCGACGCGATCCCCGGCCTCCACTGCCTGGGGGCCGAGGCGATCGGCCACTCGTCCTCCCGGTTTGACTTCGATCCGACGAAACTGTGCATCAGCGTAAAGGAACTGGGCGTCACCGGCGTGGAGATCGAGCTCCTGCTGCGGGAGGAGTTCAACATCGAAGTGGAGCTGTCGGACCTTTACAACGTGCTCTGCATCATCTCCCTGGGCGACACGGAGGAAGACATCGACGCGCTCGTGGAGGCGCTGCGCACCATCGCCGGCCGGTTCTACCGGCAGCGGCCGGCCAACGTGGTGAAGGTGAAGGTGCCCGTCACGCCGATCCTGGCCATGCACCCCCGCACGGCCTTCTACGCCGAAACCGAGGTGGTGCCGCTGCGGGAGGCCGAGGGCCGGGTCATCGCCGAGTCGATCATGGTCTACCCGCCGGGCATCCCGATCCTCCTGCCCGGGGAGATCGTGGCGCAGGAGAACCTGGACTACCTCGATGAGTGCATCCAGGCCGGGCTTCCCGTGCAGGGCACCGAGGACCCCGAGCTGAAGATGGTCAAGGTGGTCAGGAATACGCGCTAGTGGGGGGACAGGTCCGCTTTCGACATATGTAGGCGTGTGTTCCGGGACGGCCAGCGGGCCGTCCCGTGTTATTTTCAGGCTCCGGGACGCGGCCGTTTCGCCCGGGCTTTTCGACATAAGGGGGCGCGTTCGGCCAAGTTGTACACAGGTTCCCGCCGACCTGTGGAGAACTCTCGTTCCCCGAAACGCCCATACGGCGCGGCCTTGTTCGTCTCGGGTCCTGGGCTTGTCCCTGTGCCTGTGGATAACTTGTGACTACGCTGTGCGTAACGGTGGATTTCCCCTCCAGCCCGGCGAACAGGAAAAATCTCCGCGTGCAGACCGCCGCACTCCGGCCGGCGTACCATGGTGGAAAAACGGAGGTCGGGGCATGGTCTTCTACTTTGTCCAGCAGGGCGAGACGCTGTTCGCGATCGCCCGGCGGTACAAAACCACCGTTCACGCCCTCGTCACCGCCAACCGGCTGAAGGACCCGAACGCGATCTCACCGGGCCAGGCCCTGCTCATCCCGCGGCCGGGCGAAAAGCCGTTGCCGCAGCCGGGCATCGTCCACCGCGTGCGGAAGGGCGAGACGGTCATCGGGCTGGCGGCACGCTTCGGCACAACCGTGCCCGCCATCCTGATGGCCAACCAGATCGCGCACCCGGAGTTCGTCGTGCCCGGCCATCGGCTGGTCATCCCGGAGCCGCCCGAGCCGGGGCCGGAGTGGCCGGTGCTGGGGCGGACCCCCGCGCGCACAGGCAGCGCGCCGGTCTCCCTCGGCGACTCCGTCCGGCCGGGCTGGTCGTATCGCGGCGCTGACGACGCCGGCGTGCGTCCCTCCCCACCCGTCACCCGGTACGGGCGCGTGTACGTGGGCCTGGGCGACGGCTGTTACCACGCGGTCGACCAGGAGACGGGCGCGGCGGTCTGGCGGACGGCTGCGGTGCGGCGCGGCGAGCTGCCCCCTGGCGCGGCCCTGCCGGCGCCTGCCGTCCACGACGGGCTGATCTACCTGTGCGGGCCGGGCGGAGGCGTGCGCGCCCTGGAGGCGCGGTCCGGTCGCACGGTCTGGCAGGGTGCGGTGGGCGACGGAGCCTCCGGAACGCCCCTGGCGGCGGACGGGATTCTCTACTGCGGCTCGGCGGACGGTGCCCTGACGGCCCTGGAGGCCAAGACCGGCGCGCAGGTCTGGAGGCGGCAGCTGGACGGTCCGGTCTCGCAGCCTGCTGCCCTGGGCGACGGGCGGCTCTTCGCCGTGACGGACGCCGGGTCGCTGTGGGCTGTGGACGCCCTGACCGGCCAGGTCGCATGGCGCCAGGACTGCGGCGCGCTGCAGCCACCCGTGTTCGCCGATCTGGTGGTGGTCGCGGGCGGGTGCGCCTTCGACCCGCTCACCGGCGAGGTCCTGTGGACCCGGCCCGACCCGGGGTGCAGCCCCGCCGTCCGGGGCGAGACGCTCTGGTACCCCGGCCTCCCGGTGGACCTCTTCACCGGCCGGGAGCAGGCGCCACCCGGGTCTGCCGGGGAAGGGCGGCCGGCGGCGTCCGCGGATGCCCACCTGTTGGCGGGAGGGCAGCACGTCTGGGCCACGGCGGACCCCGGCCTCGTGTGCTGGGACTGCGCGGCGGGCGCGCTGCGGTGGTCGGTGCCGCTGCCGGCCCCTGCCATCGGGATCGCCCTCTCCGGCGGGAGGCTCTTCCTCACGCTGGCTGACAACTCGCTGATCGCCCTCGAGACGCACGCCGCCTGACCGCCGGCGCCGGCGATCCGGCCCGCACCGGTCAGGCGGTGCTGTATGGGATCCGCGCCAGACTGAGAGACTACCGCGTGCAGTCTCTGGTCTGGAGGGGGAGTTGACGGTGCACAAGTGGTTGAAGCGGGCCTGCGCGGCGGTCATAGGCGGACTGCTTCTGCTCTGGCCGGAGGCGACCTTCGACGGCCACCGCACGTTCGCGGAGTCCAGGGCGGCGAAGGACAACCTGCACCTGCTGGCCCAGACGGTCTGCGGCGAGGCCCGCGGCGAGCCGTACGAGGGCAAGGTGGCGGTGGCCGCGGTCATCCTCAACCGCACGCTGGACAACCGCTTCCCCGACTCGGTGGCCGGGGTCGTCTACCAGACCCACGCCTTTGAGTCGGTCTCCAACGGCGAGATTTACAAGAACACGACGGAGGAGTGCTTCAAGGCCGCACGGGCGGCGCTGGCGGGATGGGATCCTTCCAACGGCGCGCTCTACTTCTTCGCGCCCGCCAAGACCAACAACAGCTTTATCTGGTCCCGCCAGCAGGTGCGGACGATCGGCAAGCACATCTTCGCCAAGTAGGAGGCCACGGGGATGCGATCGCAGAGAGGACAGGCCTGGGCGTACCTGATGCTGGGCGTGGCGCTGGTGGGGGCGATGGGCTTCGGCGCGTATCAGACCCGGCTGAAGAACCAGTACCTGCGCGACGCCGAGAACAAGTACATGGCCGCGTTCCACAAGCTGAAGTGGACGAGCGAGAACATCGAGGAGCGCACGGCGAAGCTGATGGCGACCAACGACCCCCGCCTGCAGGAGAGCCTGCTGGCCGACCTGCGGGTCTTCAGCGCGCAGGCGGTGGAGCACATGTCGACCCTGCCGTTCACCACGATGAACACCCCGCGCATCGCCAACTTCCTGAACACGCTCCGCGACCAGTCCGACGAGAAGCACCACAAGCTGAACACCGGCCAGGCGCTGGACGAGGCCGACTGGGCCCAGCTGATGGAGCTGCGGAAGCAGGCGGTGTTCTTCGAGGAGGAGCTCTCCAACCTGCTGGGGCTCATCGGGAACAACATGATCCGCTGGCAGCCCACCGTCCAGGCCACCAGCCCGGCCCAGACGGGCCAGGCGGCGACGCCGATCACCAAGTCCGTGCTGGCGCTGGAGCAGAGCATCCCCGTGCCGCCGGGCGAGGAGAACGCGCTGGCGCCTGAGAAGGCGCATCTGCCCCGCCCGCAGACCGACCTGGGTCCGCGGGTGGATGCGGCCGCCGCGGCCGAGGCGATCAAGCGGTTCATCGACATGCCGCTGAAGGGAGAGCCCGTGCAGACGGGGGTCTACGACCCGGAGGACAAGCTGCAGGGCCTTTCGCTCTACTACTTCGACGCGACCAAGCAGAACGGTCTGCCGATGAACTTCGGGGTCTCCGTTCACGGCGGGCACGTGATCTACATGGTGGACGGCCGGCTGGTCGCCGAGCAGAAGCTGAAGCCGGACGAGCTGATCCAGAAGGCGATGCAGATGCTGGCCCGGTGGGGCTTCCCGAACGTCGCCCACGTGTCCGCGGCCGAGAACGACGGCACGCTGGTGATGGAGTTCGCGCCGGTGGTGGACGGCGTGGCCATCCACACCGACATGATCCGGGTGTCGCTGGCGATGGACAACGGCGAGCTGGTGGGCTACGACGCCCGCAGCTACTGGGTGAACCACCACGACCGGCAGCTGCCGGCGCCCAGGCTGAGCGCGGACGAGGCGGCGGCGCACACTTCGCCCCGGCTCACCGTCACGGCCGAGCCGAGGCTGGCGCTGATCGCAGACCGGCGCGGGCAGGAGCGGCTGGTCTGGGAGGTGCCCGGACGGGTGGAGGATCAGCAGTTCCGCGTGTTCGTGGACGCGCAGGACGGCACAGAGGTCGACCTGATCCGCCAGGCGGGCGACCCCGCGCCGCCGCAGTAGGGCTCGTTGGGTGCCCGCTCTTGGGCAGTTTGCACAGCGTTGAAAGCGGTGAGGAGCGGACATTTCTCCTCACCGCTTGCTATTCATCGCCAAAAACAAACCATTCGCCGCCGATAATAGGTGATTGGCAGAATAACTCTTGACGTGCTATAGTGATAGTACCTTTGGCCTACTCAAGTCCCGCACTGACGGATCAAAACGCGCTCTGCGGGCACCATAACGTTGCAGGGGAGGTAGACCCGCATGGCAGCGACCCCGACCCAGAGGGCAGTGCGGCTGCCCGTCAAGGATGAGCACGGGTGTTTCAACATCCGGCTGGAGTCGATCGGCGGCTACGGCGCCAACATCGCAGGCAAGATGCTGGCCGAGGCCGGCGTGCTCTACCAGGGTCTCAACGGCTCCAACTTCTCATCGTACGGATCGGAGAAGAAGGGTTCGCCCGTCAAGGCCTTCATCCGCTTCGCCGAACCCGATACGCCGATCCGCATCAGCTCGCCCATCGAGGAACCCCACATCGTCTGCATCTTCCACGAGGCGCTCATCCGGACGCAGCCCGTGGTAGACGGCCTTCTGCCGGGCGGCGTGGTGATCGTGAACACCCGAAAGACCCCGGCTGAGATTCAGAAGATGCTGGGCCTGGAGGACGTAACGATCGGAACGTTCGACGCCATGACGATCGCTGTGGAGACGGGATCCCGGGTGAACATGGCGGTACTGGGCGCCATTGCCCGGGTTGCGGAGTTCCTGGACCCCGATGCGATCAAGGCGATGATCACCGATACCTTTACCAAGAAGTATCCGAAGACCGTGCCGGGCAACCTGCGCTGCTTCGACCGCGGGTACGAGGAGATTCAGCTCGAGTACTTCGGCGCGTCCGGCGACAACAAGGCCGAGGGGCGGAAGCGCACGGCCGCCGCGTACGGATACCAGAACATGCCCATCGGCGGCGTGATCGTCAACCCCGGCAACATGGCGTCCAAGGACCTCAGCGCCTCGCGCCAGGGCTTCCTGCCCTCCTTCAACCGCGAGACGTGTATCGACTGCGCCCAGTGCGACATGGTCTGCCCCGACTACTGCTTCGTCTGGGAGCAGGGCGTCGACAAGCGGGGCCGCCCCGCCATGGTGCTCAAGGGCATCGATTACCAGTACTGCAAGGGCTGCCTGAAGTGCGTCGAGGCCTGCCCCACCGACGCGCTGCAGGACCTGCGCGAGGAAGACGGGTACGCCGCCGCGCACACGGTGCGCCATACCAAACTGTTCGGCCTTGGGAGGTGAGCGGCTGATGGCGCTCAAGGAAGCGGAGCTCCGCACACAGAAGTCCACGTTCAAGTCGGGCAACGAGATGGCCGCTCTGGCAGCGAGCCAGATCAACTTCCACCTGATGGGTTACTACCCGATCACGCCGTCCACCGAGATCGCCGAGTATATCGACGAGATGAAGGTGGAGGGCGAGAACACGATCGCCATGGTCGCCGGCGACGGCGAGCACGGCGCCGCCGGCATCTGCTACGGCGCCGCGGTCGCGGGCGGCCGGGTGTTCAACGCCACCTCCGCCAACGGGTACCTGTACGCCCTCGAGCAGATGCCCGTCCAGGCGGGCACGCGGATGCCGATGGTGCTCGACCTGGTCACCCGGTCCGTCTCCGGCCCGCTGGACATCCGCGGCGACCACTCCGACCTCTACTTTGCCCTGAACACGGGCTGGATCATCCTCTACGCCAACAACCCGCAGGAGGTCTACGATCTCCACCCGATCGCCGTGCGCGTGGGCGAGCACCCCGACGTCCGGCTGCCGGTGATTGTCGGCTTCGACGGCTTCTTCACCAGCCACCAGAAGCGGCGGGTCATGTACTTCGAGGACGGGCAGGTCCTGCGCGACTTCGTGGGGCCGCAGCCCGAGGGCTTCCCGCACGCGCTCGACCCGCGGCGCCCGATGACCTTCGGGCCCTATATGAATGATCCGGACCTGATCAACAACAAGTATCAGCTCCACGTGGCTATGGAGAACGCCCGGCGCGTGATCCCTGAGATCTTCGCCGAGTGGGAGAAGATCTCGGGCCGCCGGTACGACATGGTCGAGTCTTACCGTATGGACGACGCCGACGTTGCCCTGGTACTGCTGGGCTCGGCAGCTGACACCGGCAAGCAGGTGGCCGATCAGCTGCGCGAGCAGGGCGTACGGGCCGGCGTGCTGACGCTGCACGTCCTCCGCCCCTTCCCGGCCGACGAGATCCGGGCCGCCCTGCGGGGCGTGTCCGCCGTCGTGATCGGCGAGCGGGCCGACTCGTACGGCTCGGGCGGCGGCAACCTCTCGCACGAGATCAAGTCTGCCCTGAAGGACGATCCCGACAACCGAACCCTCGTCGCGACGCGGATCTACGGTCTGGGCGGCAAGGACTTCTTCCCCGCCGATGCCGAGGCGTTCTACGAGCTGGCCGTCGAGATGGCCCGGACCGGTCGGGTGGACGTGCCGTTCGACTACCACGGCGTCACCGCCGTGACCGAGAACCAGCCGCTGGAGGTCGTGCCGCCGCTCACGCGCGAGGAGCAGGAGTCGCCGGTCAAGGTCGAGCTGGTGGGCGACGAGCTGAAGGTGACCGTCCCGCCGCCCCGGCAGATGATGGGCATGGCCAAGCGCATCACCCCCGGCCACGGCGCCTGCCCCGGCTGCGGCATCTTCCCGGCCCTGGACAACTTCTTCCGGGCGCTCTCCGGCGATGTGGTGGTGCTCTTCCAGACGGGCTGCGCCATGGTCGTGACCACCGGCTATCCGTACTCGGCCCACCGGGTGACGTATATCCACAACCTCTTCCAGAACGGCGCGGCCACGCTCTCCGGCGTCGTGGAGATGTTCCACGAAAAGAAGCGCCGGGGCGAGATCGAGGTGGGCGAGGATATCACCTTCGTGATGGTGACCGGCGACGGCGGCATGGACATCGGCATGGGCCCGGCCATCGGCGCCGCGCTGCGCAACCACAAGATGATCATCCTGGAGTACGACAACGAGGGCTACATGAACACCGGCTCCCAGCTCTCGTACTCCACGCCCATCGGCCACAAGACCGCCACCTCCAACGTGGGCTCCCTCGGCGGCGGCAAGACCTTCCACCACAAGGACACGCCGCAGATCATGGCGGCCTGCCACATCCCGTACGTCTTCACGGCTGTCGAGTCGCAGCCGCAGGACCTGTGGAAGAAGGCCGCGAAAGCCCAGTGGTACGCCAAGAACGTGGGCCTGGCCTACGGCAAGCTGCTCATCGCCTGCCCGCTCAACTGGCTCTCCGAGGAGCGGCTGGGCACCAAGATCGTGCAGGCGGCGGTGGACTGCAACTTCTTCCCGCTGTACGAGGTGGAGCGCGGGATCACCCGGCTGACCTACGACCCCGAGGCCAAGGGCAAGAAGATCCCGGTCGAAGAGTGGCTGAAGATGATGGGCAAGACCCGCCACATGATGAAGCCCGAGTTCGCCGAGGTCCTGGCCGAGTTCCAGCGGGAGGTCGACCGCCGGTTCCGGCGTATCAAGGCCATGAGCGAGCATCCCGACCTGTAGCTGACAGCAAGCCGCCGGCAGCGTCCGGCGGCTTGCCGCGTCTCCGGCGCGGGGCGGGTCTGTCGGGCAGGAGTTTCTGCGGGACACGGAGAAACTCGCGTCGCCGCACAACGCGCGGTGTCCGCGCGCGGCTGCGCTCGCGCAGCCTGGGTGAGCAGGTGCGGGGACACGTCGAAAGGGGGCTCTCCGGATGGCGCTCGGACCCTTGGGGCCGGGTGAATTCGGCTTTGTCGAGGCGCTGATGAAGCGGGGCTTCATCAACATCCCCCGAATGCTGTTTGACTACACCCTCGATCTCGGTCTCGATTACGACCGGATCGGCAAGGTGTTCGCCGTCCTGGCCTGCGTGGGGGGGCCGGGCGAGAGCGCGTTTGGCTCGTATACCGTCACGCGGCGCGGCCTGCCCCGTGACTTCGACCAGGTGCGCACCCTGGTGCTCCAGCTGCAGGAGGACATGATCACCCGCTGCGACAAGGTGACGGAGAACGAGATCACCTTCTCCTTCGGGCCGCTGTTCGCGCGCCTGCGCGCGGTGTGGGAGGAGTACCGGCAGGAGCATGAGAAGGAGGCGGCCCGCCGGGGGCCGCATCCCGCGGTGGCCCTGGCCGAGGAGCTTCTGGGGCGGCCGCTCTCGGCGCGCGACGTGCGCGAGATCCTCGACTGGGTGGACGAGCTCGGGTTCACCGTCGAGATGGTGGAGCAGGTGCTGCGGGAGGGCCTCCGCCAGGGGGTCACCCGGATGAGCTACCTGAGCGCCATCGCGCGCGAGTGGGCGCAGGCCGACCTGCAGACGCCGGAGCAGGTGGCGGCCTACCTGCAGGAGCACCAGAAGACCGCGGCCCGCTACCGCCAGGCCACGCAGGCCCTTGGCATCAAGCGGCCGCTGACGGCGGCGGAGCAGGCGATGATCGAGCGCTGGTACGGCGAGTGGGGCTTCAGTGACGAGGTGGTCCTGCAGGCGTGTGAACTGGCAACGGGGGCGAAGAGCCCGCTCCAGTACACCAACAAGGTGCTGGAGAGCTGGATGCAGGAGGGGATCCGCACCGTCGCGGACCTGGACAAGCTCATGGAGCAGAAGCGGCGCACCGCGGCGGCCGGGGTTGAGCCCAGGCGTACGACCCGCGGCGGCCGCCGGACTCCCAGCCAGTCCAACGTCATTCTGAAGCGCGAGAAGAAGGATGATAGCTACTATGATGACGTCTTTAAGCGCTATGACTAGCGAGCGGATGCGGCGGCGAGAGGCGCGCATCCGGCAGCTGGAGCAGGAGCGGGACGAGCGGGAGGCGCGGATCTTCCAGCTCTTCCCCAGGCTGGCGGAGATCAAGGAGGTGCAGGCCGAGATCGGCCTCGACCTCGCCCGGCTCTACCTGAACCGGCCCACGCGCTTTCGGATGACCTTCGACGAACTGCGCGAGTGGTCCGTGCGGCTCTCCCGGGAGCGGGAGGCGCTCCTGCGCCAGCACGGGATCGACCCGCACGAACTGGAGGTGCACTGGGACTGCCCGGCCTGCCGGAACACCGGGTGGATCCGGGAGGCCGCCGGCGGTGACGAGGTCTCCCCGCCCCGCAAGTGCGCCTGCCTGATCCAGGAGGAGATCGAGGATCTCTACCGGGCCGCCGGCCTGACCGGCCCCCTGCGGGAGCAGACCTTCGACCGCTTCGACCTCACCGTCTACCCGCCGGAGCACCGGAAGCACAACGCCGGCGTCCTGGAGGACTGCCGCCGGTTTGCGGAGAGCGTGGCGAGCGGCACCGCAAGGGGCTCGCTGCTCCTGCAGGGCCCGGTCGGACTGGGGAAGACCTTCCTGGCCTGCGCCATCGGCAACCGGGTCATCGCCGCGGGCAAGACGGTGGGCTACTTCACCCTGTCGGAGTTCATCGACCTGGTCCGTTCGCAGAAGTTCGACGAGGACCGGAGCAGCGCCATACAGCCGCTGCTTGAGGCTGACCTGATCATCCTGGACGACCTGGGCGCCGAGAAGGTGACCGACTTCGTGGCGCAGGAGCTGTTCAACCTGATCAACCTCCGGCTCAACCGGCAGCTGCCGATGGTGGCCTCGACGAACCTGCTGCCCACCGAGCTCGAGGACACCTACGGCGAGCGCATCGCCTCGCGCCTGCTGTACGGCTTCGAGGCCCTCACGCTGAAGGGAAACGACGTCCGCAGGGTACTGCGCAAGCGGGCCAGCGGAGGGGCGCGCTGAGCGATGCAGAGGTGTACCGGCGAGCGCCGTCGAATAGAGCCCCGAGGAGGCTGGTCCATGGCAGAGGAGCAACGGCGCGCCCCACTGTTCGAGGCGCTGCAGGCCTACGCCCGCAAGGTGCGGGCTCCGCTGCACGTGCCCGGACATAAAATGGGGCGGGCGGCTCCCCCGGAGTGGCGGGCATTCCTGGGGGAGAGCGGCCTGGCGATCGACCAGACGGAGGCGCCGGGGCTGGATGACCTGCACGCACCCGAGGGCGTGATCGCTGAGGCTCAGGAGCTCGCGGCGGCGGCCTTCGGGGCCTGGCGGAGCTACTTCCTGGTGGGCGGCACCACCGCCGGCCTGCACGCCTTGATCCTGGCCGCCTGCGAGCCGGGGACGGCAATCGCCGTGCCCCGCCACGCCCACCGCTCGGTGCTGGGCGCGCTCATCCTGGCCGGCCTGCGCCCGCACTGGGTGCGGGTGGCGTTCGACCCCGAATTGGGGCTGGCCACCGGCGCAGACCGCGGGTCGCTGCAGGAGGCTCTGCAGGGGGCGGCCGCGGCCGTGCTTGTCCACCCCACCTACTACGGCATCGCAGCGGCTTTGGAGGCCGAGATCGGCCTTGTCCACGGGGCCGGCCTGCCCGTGCTGGTGGACGAGGCCCACGGCACCCACTTCGCCTTCCATCCCGACCTGCCGCCCTCGGCGCTCTCCCTGGGAGCGGACGGGGTCGTGCAGTCGGTGCACAAGACGGGCGGGAGCCTCACCCAGTCCTCGCTCTGCCACCTGGGCCGCGGGAGCAGGCTCACGCCCGCCCGGGTCGCGGAGATGCTGCGGCTGGTGCAGACCACCAGCCCGTCCTACCTGCTGATGGCCTCGCTGGACGTTGCCCGGCGCGCGCTGGCACTCGAGGGCCGTGCGGCCTGGGAGCGGGCGCTGGTCCTGGCCGAAGAGGCTCGCCGGCGCGTCGAGGCCATCCCCGGGCTCAGGGTCCGCCCCACGGACGACCCCACCAAGCTGCTGATCGACGTGCGCCGCCGCTCCATCTCCGGGTTCCGGGCGGCGGAGTGGCTGTGGGACGAGGCAGGGGTGGCCGTCGAGGCCGCGGGGCTGACCTACCTGCTGGCCGTGCTGACCCCCGGCGATACGATGGAGACTGTGGACACCCTGGCGGCAGCGCTGTCCCGGCTGCCCTCGGACGAGGGTGTGCCGGCCCTGCCGCCCGAGCCGCCCTGGCCGGAGGTGGTCATGACGCCGCGGGCGGCCTACCTGGGCCCCAAGCGGGCCGTGCCGCTTGAGGAGGCGGTGGGACGGATCGCTGCCGAGCTGGTCGCGCCCTATCCCCCCGGCATTCCCGTGGTGGCGCCGGGCGAGCGGCTCACCCGCGACGTGGTGGACTACCTCGGGCACGCCGCCCGGTCCGGCTGGCACCTCCAGGGCCCCGCAGATCCCCGTCTTCGCAGCATTCAGGTCGTGGAGGAGTGAACGGCGGTGTCCGTCTTCATCACCTTTGAGGGCGTCGACGGTTCGGGCAAGTCCACGCAGCTCCGGCTGCTCCTGGCGTACCTGACCGAGTGCGGCATCCCCCATGTGTTCACCCGAGAGCCCGGAGGCACGCCGATCGCGGAGCAGATCCGGGAGGTGCTGCTGTCGCCGCGCAACCGGGGGATGTCGGTGATCACCGAGGCCCTGTTGTTCGCCGCCGGACGGGCGGAGCACGTCAGCCGCACCATCCGCCCGGCGCTGGAGGCGGGCAAGGTGGTCATCTGCGACCGGTACGTGGACTCGTCGCTGGTCTACCAGGGGGTGGCCGGCGGTTTGCCCCTGGAGTTTCTGGAGCAGATTAACCAGATGGCGACCGGGGCGCTGCGCCCGCACCGCACCATCGTGCTGGATCTGGCCCCAGATGCGGCCATGGCACGGCTGAAGGCGGGCGGGATGGACCGCATCGAGGAGAAGGCGCTCGAGTACCATGAGCTTGTGCGCCAGGGCTACCTCGAGCTCGCCCGCGCGGAGCCCCGGCGGGTCAAGGTCGTGGACGCCTCCCGCAGCGTGGAGGAGGTGCAGGCTCAGATTCGGACCCTCGTCGACGAGGTACTCCCCCGCCGTTTCGTAGGGGAGCGCTCCACATCCTGATGAGGAGGGGGGAGCCAGCGTGAAACTGGTGATTGCCGTGATTCAGGACAAGGATACGCACCGGCTGCTGACGGCGCTGACCCAGGAAGGGTTCAGGGCCACCAAGCTCAGCTCCACCGGCGGATTCCTCAGGGAGGGAAACACCACCCTCCTGATCGGCGTCGAGGATGAGCGGGCCGAGCGGGTCCTGCGCATCATACAGAACACCTGCCGGTCCCGGGAGCAGCTGGTCACGCCGCTCTCGCCGATGGGCGGCCCGGCGGACTCGTACATCCCCTATCCGGTGGAGATCACCGTGGGCGGCGCCACCATCTTCGTGCTCGACGTGGAGCGCTTCGAGCAGTACTAGGAGGATGCGGGTGTGAGTTGGTCCGCGATTCGCGGGCAGGACATGGCGGTGAGCCTCCTGCGGCGGGCGGTGGCCACCGGCAGGGTCGCCCACGCGTACCTCTTTGCGGGCCCTCGGGGTGTCGGCAGGCGCACGGCGGCCCTGGAGCTGGCACGCAGCCTTAACTGCCTCTCGCCTGACGGCGCGGAGGCCTGCGGCGCCTGCGTTTCTTGCCGCAAGCTGGCCGCAGAGCCGCCCGTGCACCCGGACGTCACGGTCGTGGAGCCCGACGGGCGGTTCATCCGGACCGAGCAGATGCGCGCGGTGCAGGCCGAGGTCTACGCCCGTCCCACCGAGGGCCGGGTGCGCGTGGTGGTGATCGACGGGGCGGAGCGCATGAACGCCGAGGCGGGCAACCGGCTTCTGAAGGTGCTGGAGGAGCCGCCGGCGTACGCCCGGTTCGTCCTGCTGACCACCAACCTGGCCGGCGTCCTGCCCACGATCGCCTCGCGGTGCCAGATCGTCCACTTCTCGCCGGTTCCCCCGGAGGAGATCGCGGCGGTCCTCCAGGAGAAGGCGGGGCTCGACCCCGGCCGGGCCAGGCTGTTCGCCTCGCTCTCCGGCGGGTCGGTGGGCGTGGCGATCGAGATGGCCGGCAATCCCGAGGTCGGGGAACGGCGGGACTCCGCCCTCCGGCTGCTGCTGCGGCTGGGGGAGATGGACGACGCCGACCTGCTGGCCCAGGCGGAGGCCTGGGAACAGGACAGAGACAACCTCGAGGCGCACCTGGAGATGACCACGCTCTGGCTGCGCGACGCCCTTCTGCTGGCCCAGGGTGCGCCGGAGCGGCTGGTGGTCAACTGCGACCGCACGCCGGACGCCCGGCGGCTCGCCGAGCGCTACGGAGGGAGCGGTCTCCTGGGGATGCTGGAGGCGGTCTCGGCCGCGCGCGGCCAGTTGCTGCGCAGCGCCAACGCGCGGCTGGTCCTGGATGTGCTGATGCTGCGCCTGCAGGGCGCGGCTGCGGTCCAAGCCTAAGAAACTTGCGGAATCAGTTTTTCGGCGGATATAGTGGATATGGCAGCAAGGAGGTGACGGGATGGTCTGCGTTGTCGGTGTACGCTTCAAGCTGGCCGGGAAGGTGTACTACTTCGATCCCGGCGAGCTGCCCGTCGCCCAGGGGGACAAGGTCGTCGTTGAGACCGTCAGAGGTGTGGAGTACGGGCAGGTGGTTGTCGGCCCCCGGGAGGTGCCCGACGAGGAGGTCGTGCAGCCGCTTAAGAAGGTAGTCCGCATCGGGAACGCGCGCGACGACGAGGTTGCCGCGGCGAACAAGCAGAAGGAAAAGGAAGCCTTCGCCATCGCCCTGAAGAAGATCGAAGAACATAACCTGGACATGTACCTGGTTGACGTTGAGTATACATTTGATGGCTCGAAGGTGATCTTTTATTTTACCGCCGAAGGGCGAGTGGACTTCCGCGAGCTGGTGCGCGACCTGGCGAGCGTGTTCCGGACGCGCATCGAGATGCGGCAGATCGGCGTGCGCGACGAGGCCAAGCTCCTGGGAGGCATCGGCCCGTGCGGGCGGGTGCTCTGCTGCACGAGCTTCCTCGGCGACTTCGCCCCGGTCTCGATACGCATGGCGAAGGACCAGAATCTGTCGCTCAACCCCTCGAAGATCTCGGGCCTGTGCGGGAGGCTGATGTGCTGCCTCCGCTATGAGCAGGAGACCTACGAGGCGGCCAAGAAGGACCCCTCCCTGGCGCCGGGGTACGTGCCGCCGCTGCCCGAAGTGGAGCCGGAGGAGCCTCCTCCCGAGGACTGGCAGCCGGAGCGGCCGCAGCCGATCAGGCTCAGCGAGCGGCCGGCGGCACCGGACGAGGGGGCGCGGGTCGCCCAGGCGGCGGTGGTCGAAAAGCCTGCCCGGCGCGAGCGCGGACGGCCCGGCCGCGAGGGCGGTGCCGACGCCGCACAGGACGGTGCCGCGCGCCGGCCCCAGCAGCAGGGGCAGCATAAGCCCAGAGGGCAGGGCGCGGCGGCCGACGGCTCCGCAGGCGGGCGGCAGCGGGAGCGGCGCGCAGGTGCTGACGAGCAGCAGTCCAGGGTGCAGCAGCCCAGGCAGCAGCAGGGCAGGGCACAGCAGCCCAGGCAGCAGCAGTCCAAGGCTCAGCCGCCCAGGGAGCGGCAGCCGCAGGCGGCCCGGGAGGACGGCCAGCCCGAGGAGCAGGCCGTTCGCCAGGCTGCGGCCGGCAGCTCACGCCGCCGGCGCCGGCGGCGGCACCGGCCCGCGGCGAGCGGAGGCGGCGCGGCGCCCGGAGGCGGGGCGGCGTCCGCCGGTGAATGACGATACACACGGCAGGCCCCGGAGGGAGTATCCCCCGGGGCGTTGTCAACGGAAGAAACAGGTCATCCTGTCAGGGAGGAAGGGCGCAGATTGGGCACACTCTATATCGTCGGGACCCCCATCGGCAACCTCGAGGACATCACCCAGCGGGCGCTGCGAACCCTGCGGGAGGTTGCCGTGATCGCGTGCGAGGACACCCGTGAGACGCGCAAGCTTCTGCACCACTTCCAGATCGACACGCCGGTCACCAGCTACCACGAGCACAACAAGCGCTCCGCCGGGCCCCGGCTGATCCAGCGCCTCCTTTACGGCGAGGACGTGGCGCTGGTCAGCGACGCGGGGATGCCCGCCATATCCGACCCGGGCGAGGAGCTGGTGGCGAGCGCCATCGAGGCGGGGATCCCCGTGGTGCCCATCCCGGGGCCGACCGCCTTCGTGACGGCCCTGGTGGCCTCCGGCCTGCCGGCGCGGCGCTTTGTGTTCGAGGGGTTCCTGCCGCACAAGGGCAAGGAGCGGCGGCAGGCGCTGGAGCGGCTGAAGGGGGAAATGCGGACCGTGCTCCTCTACGAGGCGCCCCACCGGCTGCAGGAGACGCTGGCCGACCTGCGCGCGGCGCTGGGGGACCGTAGGGCCGCCGCCTGCCGGGAGCTGACGAAGCTGCACGAGGAGTACGTGCGGGGCACGCTCTCTGCGTTGATCGACCACTTTGCGGCGCATCCGCCCCGGGGCGAGTTCGTGCTGGTCGTCGAGGGTGCGGAGCCCGCCGCCCCGGCGGAGAGGCCCGAAGCGTCCAGCCTGGCGCGCGCCGTGTCGGAGCTGGAGGCGCAGGGCGTCGACCGGAAGGCGGCCATGAAGGAGGTCGCCCAGCGGCTGGGGGTATCCCGGCGCGCGGTCTACCAGGCCCTGCTGGAGGAGCGCGGTCCGGATTAGTTGCCGCGCCTGAGGCGCAAGACGGGAATGCAAAAAAGCACCCCGCTCACGCGGCGTGCTTTGCCGGATGCCCTATCGGAGAGGTTACCCCACCTGATGGACCCGATCAGCCATGGAGGCAAGGCAGGACTGGCACACGTTCTTCCCCTTGAAGTTCTCCACATTGGCGGCGTTGCCACAGAAGACGCACGCCGGCTCGTACTTGCGGAGGATGATCTTGTCTCCGTCGACGTAGATCTCCAGTGAGTCCTTCTCCTCGATGTTCAACGTACGGCGGAGTTCAATCGGAATGACGACCCGGCCGAGTTCGTCGACCTTCCGGACAATACCCGTGGACTTCATCATATGGCACATTCCCTCCTTGCATCCGGGGGCTGCGATGGACTCTGTAGACCAGGATAACAGTAATGGTAGAAAAAGTCAAGGCACCACTTCAACGTTACTCTGCTCATATTTCGACCGCCACATGATTCAAGGCGGTCAGCTCCCTTATGACAACCATAACTGGATAATCGTCCTAAGTCAAGGGTCAATTGGGCATTTTCCCCAACTAGCCCCCGCGCGCGGAGGGGCGGAACCCTTGACAGCCTATTCGGAGTCGCCTATACTAGGGCCATTCAACGCGATGACGGAGATGAGTAGGGTCTGAGGTCCCCACAGCGAGCCGGGGCAGGTGGAAGCCGGCGGAGACCGAGATGGCCTGAACATGGCTCCTGAGCGGCCGGCTGAAGGTTCCGCGCGAACTGCGTAAGCCAGGACGGGAGGCTCCCGTTACCGGGCCAGGATATCGGCCATCGGCCTGTATCCGTACGAGGCCCGACCGCGGTCGGGCGAACAAGGGTGGTACCACGGGGTGTACGCCTCGTCCCTTCATGTGGGGGACGAGGCTTTCTGTTTTACAGGGGCAGCCTGAGGAGGAGGTTTTCGGACATGACCAAGTTCTACATCACGACGCCCATCTACTATCCCAGCAGCAAGCTGCACATCGGTCACTCCTACACGACCGTAGCGGCGGACGCGCTGGCGCGCTACCACCGCCGGCTGGGGCACGAGACCTACTTCCTGACCGGCACGGACGAGCACGGCCAGAAGATCGAGCGGGCGGCCATCGCCGAGGGCAAGACGCCGATCCAGTTCGTCGACGAGATCGTCGCCGGCATCAAGGAGCTCTGGTCGGCGCTGCACATCTCGTACGACGACTTCATCCGCACCACGGAGCCGCGCCACAAGCGGGTGGTGCAGAAGATCTTCAGGCAGCTCTACGACCAGGGCGACATCTACAAGTCGTCCTACGAGGGCTGGTACTGCACCCCCTGCGAGACCTTCTGGATCGAGGGCAAGCTGAAGGAGGGCAACCTCTGCCCCGACTGCGGCCGCCCGGTGGAGTGGACCAAGGAGGAGAGCTACTTCTTCCGCCTCTCCAAGTATGCCGACCGGCTGCTTCAGCACATCGAGGAGACCGACTTCATCCAGCCCGCCTCCCGGAAGAACGAGATGGTCTCCTTCATCAAGCAGGGCCTGGAGGACCTGTGCGTCTCCCGCTCGACGGTGCGCTGGGGCATCCCCGTGCCCATCGATGAGCGGCAGACGATCTATGTGTGGATCGACGCGCTTTCCAACTATATCACCGCCCTGGGCTGGGGGACCGAGAACGACGAGCTGTACCGGAAGTTCTGGCCCGCAGACGTCCACCTGGTGGGCAAGGAGATCGTGCGGTTCCACACCATCATCTGGCCCTGCATCCTGATGGCGCTGGGCCTGCCCCTGCCCAAGAAGGTCTTCGGCCACGGCTGGCTGCTGTTCGGCACCCAGGCGGAGAAGATGTCCAAGTCCAAGGGCAACGTCGTCGACCCGTTCGTCCTCATCGAGAAGTACGGCCTGGACGCCGTCCGGTACTACCTTCTGCGGGAGGTCCCGTTCGGCTCCGACGGCACCTACACCGAGGACGCCTTCATCCTGCGCACCAACACCGACCTGGCCAACGACCTGGGGAACCTGCTCTCCCGCACCACCCAGATGATTAACAAATTCGCCGGCGGCCAGGTGCCCGAGCCCGACCCCGCCACGGACGATCGGGTGCTCGCGGCCCTGGCGGAGCAGGTGGTCCGGGAGTACCAGGAGGCGATGGACCGGCTGGAGCTCTCCACGGCGCTGGCCGCCCTGTGGAAGCTGGTGGACCGGGCGAACAAGTATATCGACGAGCAGGCGCCCTGGGCCCTGGCCCGTGATGCGGCGAAGGCGGGGCAGCTGCGCAGCGTGCTCTACAGCCTTGCCGAGTCGCTGCGCATCCTGGCGGTGGCGCTCACCCCGTTCCTGATCCACACGCCGGAGCGCATCTGGGAGCAGCTGGGCCTGGATCCTGCGCAGGTGCGCACGCTGCCCTGGGAGGAGGCGATCGCCTGGGGCGGGCTGCAGCCCGGCACCACGATCCGCCGGGGCAACCCGCTGTTCCCCCGCATCGAGACCGCGAAGGAGGAGACGAGGGTGGAGCCGGTCACGGAGACAGCGCAGGCTGCGGCGCCTGCGGCACCGGCCGCGGAGCCCGTGGAGGGCGTGGCCCAGATCGAGTACGACGACTTTGCCAAGGTGGACCTGCGGGTCGCCGAGATCGTCGAAGCGGAGCGGGTTCCCAAGGCTGACCGGCTGCTCCGGCTGCAGCTCTCCGTGGGCGGGGAGCGCCGTCAGATCGTTTCGGGTATCGCGCAGTACTACGCGCCGGAGGAGCTGATCGGGAAGCGGATCATCCTGGTCAGCAACCTCAAGCCGAAGAAACTGCGGGGGATCGAGTCCCACGGCATGCTGCTGGCCGCTACCGCGGAGGACGGCAGCCTCAGCCTGGTCACCCTCGACAAGCCGAACTTCCCGACCGGCATGCGCGTCAAGTAGTCTGAGCCGCATCTCCCCGGGTGCCTGACAGGCGCCCGGGGAGACGAGCGATGAGGGGGCAGTATCCATGCTGTTCAACACGCATTCACACGTGGACACGGGGCGGCAGTTCGCGGCCGACCGGGACGAGGTGGTGGAGAGGGCCCGTCAGATGGGCGTGAGCCAGCTGATGGTGATCGGCTTCGAAAAGGCGCTGCTGCCGGTGACCCTGGCGTTCGTCGAGCGGTACGACTGGGCCTGGGCGGCGGTCGGCATCCACCCGACCAGCGCGCTGGAGTGGGACCGCGACGCCGAGCGCATGCTCAGGGAGGCGGCCCGCCACCCGAAGGTGAAGGCGATCGGCGAGGTGGGGCTCGACTACTACTGGAAGGACAGCGCACCCTTCGAACTGCAGCGGGACGTGTTCCGGCAGCAGATCCGCCTGGCCCGGGACCTGGGGCTGCCGCTGGTGATCCACAACCGGGATGCCCACGAAGACGTGGTCCGCATCCTGGAGGAGGAGGGCGCCGGCGAGGTCGGCGGGATCATGCACTGCTTCTCCGGCGACTGGGCGATCGCCGAGCGGTGCCTCGCCATGAACTTCTACATCGGGATCGGCGGCACGGTGACGTACAAGAACAACCCGACGGGGCGGGACGTGGCGCAGCGCCTCCCGCTCGACCGGATCGTGCTGGAGACCGACGACCCCTACCTCGCGCCGATGCCGCACCGCGGCAAGCGGAACGAGCCCGGGTACGTCAGGATCGTGGCCGAGTTCCTGGCCGAACTGCGCGGCACGACGCTCGAGGCGATCGCCGAGGCGACCAGCGCCAACGCCCGGCGCGTGCTGCGTATCGCCGACCCGGCTGGCGAAAGCTAGACACGCCCATCCGCCCCTTGCAAGAAAAACCCGCACAGCCGCCTGGCTGTGCGGGTTCTGTCGTATTCAGCGCGCCTGCGACCCACGGCTCCGGGCCGCCGGGTCCTGCGGATCGAACTGCCCGGACTCGGTGGCCGGAATCTGCCACCACGGGTCCACGGCGATGCCCGCCTCCGACAGCATTGCGGCGAGCTCCTCCATGAACACCCCGCGCCCGGGATCGCAGGAGGGGCTGGACTGGATGCCCATGCCCCCGACGATGGCGTACCCGTGCTGCCGGTAGACCTTCAGCTGCTCCACGAAGGGCTCCAGGATGCGCCGGCAGTGGCGCCGGTACTCCGGGGTATCGTACTGCGCATAGGTCATACCGGGGCGGTCCGGTCCGAGGAAGGTGAACTCCGGGCAGGGAAGTTGGAGTATCCCCCAGCCCTGTGCCTGAATCCATTCCACGGCATCCTTCATGATGCCGGTCGAGCGCGCATCGCCCGGGAAGACCGTGTTCTGGTTCAGCACGCAATGGGCCGTGATGATGACCTTCCGGCTACGCCGCACCGCTCTGCGACCTCCACGGCTGCATGGACCTGGGCAGCTGGCTTACGATCAGCGAGACCAGAACGGAACAGAGGATCTTGTCCACCAGGTTCGAGGCGATCCGAGGCAGGAAGGTCGCGGTGAAGATGCGGGCGCCGGTCTGGGAGAGCCACAGCACGAAGACATCCAGGGGGCCGCCGGTCAGGCCGCCGTACACCGCTACCGCGATGGGCGAACCGATGAGGGGGGCGACAACCGAGAGGATCAGTCCGGTGATGACCGCCGTCACCAGCCCGAACTGGAACCGCCGGGCGATGAAGCCCACCGTGAGGCCGACGGCGCCGTTGACCAGACCGAAGGGGATGTTGGTGGGGCCGGCGGTCACGCCCAGCACCAGGTTGGTGATCAGGCCGACGCCGAAGGCCCACCAGGGGCCGTAGAGGACCGCGACGAAGATGGTGCCGATCGTGTCCAGGAAGAGCAGCGGGATGTTGAGCGCCCCGACCACGGTTCCACCGATCACGTTCAGAGCGACGGCCAGTCCACATAGCGCAAGCAGGTAGATATTCCGGCGGTCCATGTAAGTTCCCCCTAGTAAGAAGTTGTTACCCATTGGTAAGATAACAGATACGGACCGACAGGAAAAGCGGAAAAAGGTGAGCCCTATTGCTGGAGTTGCAGGATGTATGGTACCGGTACCCGGGAGCAGAGAGCGATTCCGTGCAGGGCCTCTCCGTGACCATCGCAGAAGGCGACTTCACGGCCATCCTGGGCCCGAACGGCTCCGGCAAGTCAACCCTGGCCCGCCTGCTCACCGGCCTCTGCCAGCCCACGCGCGGCCGGGTACTGGTCGACGGGCGCGACACGCGCGACCGCGAGGCGCTCTGGGAGGTTCACCGCACCGTACAGTTGATCTTCCAGATCCCCGAGAACCAGATCGTGGGCACGAGCCTGGCCGAAGACGTGGCCTTCGGCCTCGCCAACATCGGCCTGCCCCAGGCGGAGATGGCTGAGCGCATCGCCTGGGCGCTTTCACTGGTGGGCCTCGGCGACCGGGCCGACGACTCGCCCCACTCGCTCTCGGGGGGCGAGAAGCAGCGGCTGGCCGTGGCGGCCGCGGTGGCGCTGGAGCCGCGCTATCTCGTGCTCGACGAGGCAACTGCGATGCTCGACCCCGGGGCGCGGCGAGAGCTGATGGCCATGCTCCTGCGCATCCGGAGCGAGCGGCGCCTCGGGCTCATCCACATCACCCACCACTTCGAGGAGGTGCTGGAGGCCGACCGGGTGGTGCTCATGGACGGAGGGCGGCTTCAGCTGGTGGCGCCCCCGGCCGAACTGCTCTGCCGGCCCGACCTGCTCGCCGCCTGCGGCATCGAACTGCCCTACCTGCCCGCGCTGGCGGCCCGGCTGCGGCAGGGCGGGCTGACGGATCTGGCACCGAACCCAACACTCTCGGAAGTGGTGAAGCAGCTGTGCAGTTGAGACTGGAGCAGGTCTCGTTCGCCTACCGGCGGGGGATGCCGGTGCTGCAGGAGATCAACGTGGCCCTTGCGGGCGGGGAGTTCGTGGCGCTGGCCGGGCGGTCTGGGTCGGGCAAGTCGACGCTGGTGCAGGTGATGAAAGGGCTGATCCGGCCCGACGCGGGGCGGATCAGCCTGGATGGGGAGGCGGCGGCGGACGGACTCTTCGATGCCGTCGGGCTGGTCTTCCAGTACCCCGAGCACCAGCTCTTCGCCCGCTCGGTCTACGACGACATCGCCTTCGGCCCCCGGCGGCAGGGGCTGGCGGAGCTGCAGGTGGAAGAGCGCGTGCTGAATGCAATGGCGGCGATGGCGCTGGATCCGGTCCGCTACCGGGAGGCGAGCCCGTTCGAGCTGAGCGGTGGGGAGAAGCGGCGGGTGGCCATCGCTGGGGTGATCGCCCTGGAGCCGCGGTGGTTGCTCCTCGACGAGCCCACGGCCGGGCTGGATGCGCGCGGCCGGAAGGCCCTGTTCACCCTCCTGGAGCGGCTGCGGCACGAGCGGGGCGTGGGCGTGCTGGTCGTGACTCACCGCCTCGAGGAGGTGCTGCCCTGCGCAACGCGGCTCGTGATCATGCAGGCCGGGCGAATCGCAGCTGATGGCGAACCGCTGGCCCTGCTCGCCGATGAGTCCCGCGTGAGGCAGATGGGGCTGGAGCCCCTGGAGGCCATCCAGCTCAGACAGCGGCTGCTGGCGCTCGGATGGCCGGCCCTGGATGCGCCCTGGGACGTGGACCGGACGGCGGAGGCGCTGCTGGCCTACCGCAGAGGGAGGGGCGGGCGATGATCGGTGCGCTGCTGTACCAGAGGCGCGGCTCCTGGGCCGAATCGTGGGATCCCAGGGCGAAGCTGCTCTTCGTACTGTTCCTTGGCGTCGACCTGATGATCGATCACCGCCCGGGCTGGATGGTGCTGCGCGCGGCGGCCATCCTGCTCCTCTGGGTGCTCTCCCGGCTTCCCTGGCGCCTCCTGGGCTACACGCTGTTCTCGCTGTTGCTGCTCTTCGTCTCTACAATGGTTTATCACGTCTATATCGTGCCCGGAGGCGATCCGGGGTCCGGACTGGTGCGCGGCTCGATGATGTGCCTGCAGATCCTGGGCTTCGTGCTGCTGCTGGGCTTTCTGGTGCACACCACGCCGCCGCTCGTGCTCGCGGAGGGGATGGAGGCGCTCTTGAGCCCCCTGAAGCGGCTGCGCGTGCCGGTGCACGAGGCGGTGATGATCTTCACCATCGCCCTGCGCTTCCTGCCGATCCTGGCCGGCGAGTTCGACAAGGTTCGGAAGGCGCAGATCGCCAGAGGCGCAGGCTTTCACCGGGGGCGGCTGAGCGAGCGGCTCCGGGGGCTCCTGCCGCTCCTGGTGCCCGTGATGGTCCAGGCGCTGATGCGGGCGGAGGAGCTGGCGACGGCCATGGAGGCGCGCTGCTATCGGGGCGACGTGGGGCGAACACGCCTGCGCTGCTACCGCATGGGTCCGGCCGACTGGGCCGTGGTGGCGGTCGGTGCGGCCTGCCTGGTGAGTGGGCTGACATATGCTGTTCAGATGCTCGCGATGCGCTAGCGGGCAACCAGCCACACGGCCCAAGTGATGATCCTGGTC
Organism: Symbiobacterium terraclitae; assembly: GCF_017874315.1. NCBI lineage: Bacteria > Bacillati > Bacillota > Clostridia > Eubacteriales > Symbiobacteriaceae > Symbiobacterium > Symbiobacterium terraclitae. The sequence goes on from NZ_JAGGLG010000027.1 coordinate 60,364, forward strand.
GGTCTGACAGCTACTGGAAGGTCAAGGTGTGTTGACGAGGCCATGGGTGGGCAGTATACTAACATCTTGCTGGGCGGCGATGGCGGCCAGGATTTGGGCGGTTGACGCAGCAGCGTGAGCCTGCTAGAATCTCTCCTTGCCGCCGCCCGACGGCGGGGCTCACGGCGGAGGCGACCGGCTGGAAAGTCCGGATGGAACGAACTAGCCGGTTGACACGAGGCCGAGAGCTTGCTAAACTGAACAAGCTGTCGCCTGACGGCAGCGAGATCTCGAACCTTGAAAACTAGACAGTGCAGAGAGGGAAGCCTGCGAGTCGACGACTCCAAGGGAGCCAAGCAAACTTTTCAACGGAGAGTTTGA